>JAEEXW010000091.1 GCA_016287995.1 Bacteroidales bacterium | reverse complement strand
AATAACTAATTACCAACGTGTTGATTTTTTGACATTCAGCGTCTTTGTGAATACGGATTTCCGTCTGAGGCTCAAAATTGTAAGTCTCGGAAGAAAATTTGTACAACTGAGAATACGCAATACTGTAATCGGTTGCGTAAAGAATTTTCAGCATCATTTTGTTTGCCGCATTGTGAGGAATGTCCAACATTCCGCTGAAATCGCCAGCCTCGTAAAGTTTTTCAACGTCGTTGTAACGGTCGCCGTCAAACATAAACTCACGTATTTTCATAGACTTTTTGCCTTCATAAACATACTGTGGTTTTCTCACCAAAAAGACAATCAAACCGTACACGCCGAGCGACATTCCGAGAATGAGAGCCGCCATTGTCCACGCGCCGTTTTCCTTGTCTAAAAACTGCGTAAAAAATATCAACACACCGAGTACAATCCATATAATTCCCTTATAACCAAAGGTTTGAGTCATTGTTACTCTGTCGTTTGTATAGGACACGATGTCCCGTTCTATTGTTTGGATAGAATTATTTTTTTCTGCCATTTTGTCAAAAATTTTTATAAAATTAAAACTTAAATTTCTTGTCAAATTCTTAAAATTTAAGTCTGACAAAACGGAAGAATCAACATGAAAGTTTGCAAATAAAATTCAGAAGGGAACGTCCCGATTTTACGAGATGACAATACAGTCTGCGTTCTTTTTTGAAATATTTAAAGGTGTTGTTTTCGGACGAAAAGCCGGTTAGAAAGTCAAAAAAGATTTTGCGTTTTTCAAAATTCCGCTGAGAAGTGCGCTGTCTTGAAACCGTCCTGAAAACGGGCGTACCGTCAGAGGTCAGGATTCCAAACCAGCCGTAATCGCGGGAAAAATCGCAGTCCGTATCATCGTTTTGAAAAGTGCTGGCATACTGATTTTCAACGTCTTGCTTAATATCGTTGCAGGACGTTGAAAGCAATAAAAACAGCAGTATCAAAAACCTGAAAACCATTTCTTTAACTTTTTTTTGCGCACGGCAAAAGTAATTACTTTATTTTACTTTTCCAAAAAATTGTATTTGCTCTGACGGCGTTTCCAGCGTTCGCGGGCAAACTGCTGCATGTCGGCGACGGTGTCTTTTTCGTCAAGAATTTCTATACCGAGAAGTGTTTCTATAATATCTTCCATTGTAACAATGCCGTCCATGCCGCCGTATTCGTCAACCACGAGCGCGATTTGCTCTTTCTTTTTCAGCATGTCTTCCCAAAGCGAAAAAACAGGCTTCGTGTTCGGCACTATTAAAATATCACGTTTTAAGTTTTTGAGTTTCAAGGTGTCATGGTCTTCGGCAAGACTTTCCATCACCTCCTGACGAAAAACGTAACCAGTTATGTTTTCATCGTCGCCGCCGTAAACCGGAATCCTCGAAAACCTGAGATAATTTTTGCCGTCAAGAAATTCGCCCAAAGTCATCTCCTCGTCTGCCGAACATACCACAACCCTCGGCGTCATAACGTCAGAGGCGCGGTAGTTTTTCAGTTTCATAAGATTCTGAATGATAGCGTTTTCGTTGGCGCGGAAAATGCCCTCCTCCTCGCCGATGTTTGCCAGAGCCGAAATCTCTTCCCGTGAAGTGGTATGCGCATGCGAATCCTTTTTGAAAAGTTTTGTAAGTTGCTGAGCCATAATCACCAACGGATACGTCAGGATGTAAACCGCGCCGATAAGGTGTCCGACAAGCCCCGCAAGTTTTTCCCAGTTGTTGGTCCCCAAGGTTTTGGGCATAATTTCCGAAAAGATAAGAATCAAAACCGTCAACACGGCAGAAACCACCCCCAACGACTGCGAGCCCAAAACTTCTGACGCCTGCGCTCCAACCATTGCCGCACCTGCGGTGTTGGCGATAGTGTTCAGTGAAAGTATGGCTGAGAGGGATTTGTCAACGTTGTTTTTGAATTTGACAAGTTTTCTGACTCCTTTTTTAGGCGAGTTTTCGTTGATTTTTACAAAAATAGGCGACGTGCTGAGCAAGACGCTCTCCATCAGCGAACACAAAAACGATATAAAAAGCGTAAACGAAAAATATAAAACTAAAAGAGCCATAGTTTTTTATTATAACCACGGAAAACACGGAAGACACGAAAAAATTTTAGTGGTTTCCGTGTTTTCCGTGGTTAAGTCTATCTTTTATTTTACGTTTCCGACTTTAAGAAGATACTCTGCAATTTGAACGGCGTTCAATGCCGCGCCTTTTCTGATTTGGTCGCCTGAAAGCCAGAATGTCAAACCGTTGTCCTCTGCCAAATCCTTGCGTACACGGCCTACAAAAACGTCGTCTTTGCCGGCTGTTTCCAAAGGCATCGGATAAACCAAGTTTGCGGGGTCATCCACCAAAGTACAACCGTCAGCCGCTGCGATTGCTTTTTGAGCCTCCTCAACAGAAATCGGTTTTTCGGTTTCAATCCAAACCGACTCTGAATGTGAGCGGAGCGAAGAAACCCTTACGCAGGTTGCCGAACATTTTGCGTCGGTGTGCATGATTTTGCGGGTCTCGTTAAACATCTTCATCTCCTCTTTCGTGTAACCGTTGGGCTGGAAAACGTCAATCTGCGGGATAACGTTGTATGCCAACTGATGCGGGAATTTTTTCACCGTAACAGGTTGACCGTTAACGAGTTCTTTGTATTGCTGCTCCAACTCTGCCATTGCAGCCGCGCCCGCACCCGAAGCCGACTGATAAGAAGAAACGCGGATTCTCTTGATATGCGAAATCTTCTCCAAAGGTTTCAAAACCACAACCATCATAATTGTTGTGTAGTTGGGGTTTGCGATAATGCCTCTCGGACGGTTGAGACTATCCTCGGCGTTACATTCGGGAACTACCAAAGGCACGTCGTCGTCCATACGGAAAGCCGACGAGTTGTCAATCATAACCGCGCCGAATTTTGTGATGTCCTGAGCAAATTCTTTTGAAGTGCCTGCGCCCGCCGAAGTAAACGCAATGTCAACACCTTTAAAATCGTCGTTGTGTTGAAGGAGTTTTACTTCGTACTCTTTTCCTTTAAAAGTGTATTTTGTTCCCGCGCTTCTTTCAGAGCCGAACAAAACCAAATCATCAAGAGGAAAATTTCTCTCGTCAAGAATCCTCAAAAGTTCCTGACCTACCGCGCCGGACGCGCCTACAATCGCTACTTTCATTTTTTTTCTAAAAATTTTTTTTAAGTTTATAATCGGCAAAATTAATAAAATTTCACATACACGGAAAATTTTTCTTAAAAAACTTTTTCGACATTTTTCACCCTCTTAAACCTTTCTTTTAGGTTTTCGAGTTGCGCTTCGCCCAAAAGGTTGACCGAAAAAACCGCCGAAAATTTTCCGCCCGGCTCTTCCGTCAGGCTGAAAGAGCGGATATGAACGTGAAATTCGTTAGTCAAAACATTAGTCAAAGTCATTGACATTCCCGCATCGTACACGCCTTGAAGTTTTATTACGGCGTTGATAAGTTCTTTTGTAGCGTCTTTTTTCCAAATCGCGTTGACAACCCTGTACGGATACCTTGTCAGAATATTTTTGGCGTTGGGACAGTCGTAACGGTGAATTTTCATGCCGCTGCCTGCGGTAACAAACGCAAAAATCTTGTCGCCGGGAAGCGGTTTGCAGCACTTTGCAAACGTGTAGCCGACTGTATCCAAATTGTCAATGATAAGATAATCCGTAGTGCCGTCGGTTTCTGCCTCGCGGTGTTTTTTCTCGTCCGGCAATACTGACTGCGAATGTTGCTCAGAGGTAAGCGCGGTGCGTATTTTGTGCAAATCCACTCCTCCCTCTCCTACTTTCTGGTAAAAATCCACAGGACGCTCAAAGCCGAAAAACTTCGCGATTTTTCCCACGTTAACCTCGTTGAAAACAAAATCCGCCTGCTCGGTTTTCTGGCGGACAATCTCTTTTCCGATTTCCGCAAGACGGTGATTGTCAGCCTCTATAATGCGGCGTATGCGGTTTTTGACACGGATATTGTTGGCAATGTTGATCCACTCGGCGGCGGGTTTCTGATTGTTTGCCGTCAGGACTTTTACCGTGTCGCCGTTTTGAAGTTTCTGCTTCAACGAAACAAATTTTCCGTTGACGTGCGCACCGTTGCATTTGCTGCCGACCTGCGAGTGAATTGAAAACGCAAAGTCCAAAACGGTGTCGCCCTTGTGCATTTTTTTCAAATCGCCGTCGGGAGTAAAAATATAAATTTCGTCGCTGTAAAGTGCCTTTTTTTCCGACGAGGTTTTGTGCGAAAGGTCGGGGTTTTCTATTGCCTCGCGGATTTTTGAAAAGATGTTTCCGCCCGCCTGACCGTCAGTACCGTTTTTGTATTTCCAGTGTGCGGCAAGACCTTTTTCGGCAACCTCGTCCATTCTTACGGTCCTAATCTGAACCTCCACCCAACGTCCCTCAGGACCGATGACAGTTGTATGCAAGGATTCGTAACCGCTTGATTTCGGCACGCTTATCCAGTCGCGGAGACGGAAGGGATTCGGCTTGTATTCTTCGGTTATCAGCGAATAAACCTTCCAACAGTCAGTTTTTTCGTTTTCGGGTTCGGAGTCTATTATCACACGTATGGCAAACAAATCGTAAATTCCGTCAACGTCGATGTTTTGTTTTTTCATCTTTTGGCGTATTGACGAAATGGATTTCGGACGGCCTTTTATGCTGACTTTCAATCCCGACTTTTCAAATTTCTTTTTAAGCGGCTCTATAAACGCCTTTATATATTCGTCCCTTTCCTCTTTTTTGATTTGAAGTTTGTCGGCAATGGAGCGGTAAGTGTCGTACTCAAAAAATTTCAGACACGTCTCCTCCATTTCGGTTTTTATTTTGTAAAGACCGATACGGTGGGCAACCGGCGAATAAAGATACTGAACCTCGGTTGCGTTTTTGTAACTTTCGGGGTCTGAAATATCTTTTAAATGCCTGATTTTCAAGAGGTGTTCCGCAAGCAAAATAATAATTGCGCGGACATCGCCCGACAAGGTTACAAGCAGTTTTATATGGTTTTCGTTTTGCGTTTTGAGTTTTTCCTCGTTGAACTCCGGAATTTTGATAATGCCGCTCAAAATGCCGCAGACTTCTTCTCCGAACTGTTTCTGCTCGATAAACTCCGAAAGCCTTGTCCTGTCAAGACAGGCGTAAGCGGTTAAAGCAGACATAGTTACGACGTCGGCGTTGATTTCTTCCGCGCCAATTTTCAAAAACTCCTGAGCATACGGGGTAATTTCCGCGCAGTTTGCCTCAACGGTTCTTATCGTTGCAAATAGCGCAATTTGGTCTTTATCCGTCAAAGAGAGCAGATAGGCTTTTAATATTTCCTCTATCATAAATGTACATTTTTGGTTTGCGCAAAATTAAACATTTTTTTCGGTGCGGACAAAAAAAGTAAACCAAAGATGAAAAATTTCAGTTTTTCTCGTATTTTTTTTCTCTTTCTGAGAACTTAGCACCAATTTTGTTAAACCCTAATAAAAAAGGTAAAACCATGAAAAAGAATTTAATTTTACTCAGTCTGTTTTTATCAGCCTGCACCACGGCAGACACTGTCCGCTATGAGAGCGTAACAGACTTCCAAAATATGGACACCACGGTAAAACCGGGTGAGAACTTTTACCGTTACGCCAACGGCAAATGGCTCGACAGCAACCCGATACCGCAGGACTTAAACGAATATTCGCAATTTGAAAAAGTAGAGTTTGACAACCTCGACCGCCAGAAAGAAATCATCGAAACCCTCATAAAAAACTCTTCTGACATCACAACCGACGGCGGAAAAATCGCGGCTCTTTACTGCGGTTATAACGACATGGAAAAACGAAACCATGACGGCTGCAAACCCGTAAAGCCGTATTTGGAAATGATTAACTCAGCAAAAGACAAAGCCGCGCTGACGGAAGTTTTGGGCAGGCTTCACAAAACCGGCATTTCGGATTTGCTGTTTTTCACCGGCATTTCCATCGACATAAAAGACACTGAAAAATACATCGTTGAAATAAGCCAGGGCGGGCTCTCTCTTCCCGACAAAGACTATTACGAGAAGACCGACAACGTCGTAGAGGCTTACAAAACAATGATAACCAAGTTTTTCACCCTTGCCGGTTATGACGGAAAAACAGCGGAGGAAAAGACAAAAGCCGTCTATGACATTGAGCAGAAAATCGCGAAAACAAGCCGCAACCGCATACAGTTGAGAGACGCGGGAGAGAATTACAACAAGATAACTTTCAGCGAACTGAAAAAAGACTATAACAAACTTGACTGGGAAAGTTATTTTAAAACCTACGGCTTTCCGGCACTTGAAGTTGTCAACGTAGAACAGCCGGAAGTCATCCACCAAATAGAAAACCTTTTTGAAAACGAAAAACTCGAAAACCTGAAAGCGTATTTTGAGTTCAAGGTTTTGAGAACCGCCGCAAATTATTTAGACGAAAATTTTGACAAGGCAACCTTTGAACTTGAAAGAGTTTTGTGGAACACTCCTGAGCAGGAGCCGCTTTGGAAACGCGCAATCAACGCCGTCAACAGCAATATGGGCATGGCAATGAGCCGCCTTTACGCCGAAAAATATTTTCCCGAAACTTCAAAACAGGCGGTTATCACCATCGTAAAAAACCTTCAAGAGGCGTTCCGAGAGAGAATCAAAAACGCTGACTGGATGAGCGCGGAAACCAAAAACAAGGCAATAGAAAAACTCAACGCCATGCGTATCAACATCGGCTATCCCGAAAAATGGACTGACTATTCTGATTTGAAAATAGACAAAGACAAACCCTTGTTGGACAACATTTTAGCATGCAAAGCCTTCGCCAAAAGTTACAGAATAAAAAACAAAGTCAACAAACCTGTTGACAAAGAGGAATGGTCTATGCCGCCGCACAGCATCAACGCTTATTACAAGCCGACAACCAACGAAATCACCTTTCCGGCGGGAATTTTGCAGCCGCCTTTTTACAACGCAAAAGCCGACGAAGCCGAACAGTACGGCAGCATAGGCTGTGTTATCGGACACGAAATGACCCACGGTTTTGACGACATGGGCTCAAAATACGACAAATACGGAAACCACAAAAACTGGTGGACAGAAGATGACAAAAAAGAATTTCAAAAAAGAACTATACAAGTAATTGACTATTTCAATACGTTAGAAGTTTTGCCGGACGGCTTTGTTAACGGAGAGTTGACCCTCGGTGAAAACATCGCTGACAACGGCGGAATCAAAATCGCTTTTTCCGCGCTTCAAAACGTTATGAAACAAAAAAAGTTGGAAACAATCAACGGTTTTACCCCTGAGCAACGATTCCTCTTAGCATACGCTTTTGTCTGGGCTGACAATATCAGGGAAAACGCCGTGCGCTTCAACCTCAAATACAATCCGCACACGCCGATGAAAATGCGTGTTAACGGACAAATGCCGCAACTTGATTTTTGGTACAACGCCTTCAATATCACTGACAAAGACTCCATGTATATCGAAAAAGAAAAAAGAGTGGAGATTTGGTAATGTTTTTTTGCGTTTTAGGGAAGATTGTATTAATTTTGCAACTTCAAAAAAATAAATTTTAAAAAACGCAAATGAAACGAAATTTAATTTTAATCAGTTTACTTTTATCAGCCTGCACTATGGGAGACAAAGTTCAGACAAAAAGTGGTTTAGATGCCTCAAACATGGATTTGACGGTAAAACCGGGTGAAGATTTTTATCGTTATGCCAACGGTAAATGGTTGGACAACAACCCAATAAAACCCGAAATGAGCCGCTATATGCAATTCGACAAACTCCAACTCGAAAATACCGAGCGTCAAAAAGAAATCATCGAAAGCCTCGCCAAAGGTTCAGAAAAAGAAAACACTGACGGCAGCAAAATCGCGGCAATATATTCTCAATATATGGATTCCACCGCAAGAAACCAAGCCGGAAACGCACCCGTAAAACCCTACTTAAAAAAAATCAACGATATTCAAGACAAAAAGGCTCTGATGGAGGTTTTGCCCGAATTTCAGAAATGCGGTATTTCAGACCTGCTTTTTGACTACGGCGTATCCTCCGACATAAAAGAGGCCGGCAAAAACATCGTTGAACTTTGGCAAGGAGGTCTTTCGCTGCCGAGCAAAACCTATTACGAAAAAACCGATTCGGCAACACTTGATGTGGTTAACGCCTATAAAAAATACATCACCGCGCTTTTCACTCTTGCTGAATATCCCGAAAACACGGCGACAGAAAAAATGAAAGCCGTTTTTGACATCGAGACAAAAATTGCCAATATCAGCCGTGACAAAGTTCAGTTAAGGGACGTTTCCGGTAATTACAACAAGATGACTTACAACGAGTTGAAAAACAAATTCAAGAAAATTGACTGGGACATATTTTTTAAAGGTCTCGGCTTTCCCGAATTTGAATATCTCAGCGTAGGACAGCCTGAGGTTATCAGCCGCATTGAAACCCTTTTGGAAGAAGAAAAACTCGAAAACTTAAAATCGTATTTTGAGTTCAAAGTTTTAAACTCTTCGGCTAACTTTCTTGACGACAAATTCAGCAACGCAAAACACGAGTTTGAAAAAGTAATTACCGGCGTTCAAGAACAAAAACCGCGCTGGAAACGCGCCATAGACGTTGTTAACAACACAATGGGAATGGCTATCGGAAAACTCTACGCCGAAAAATATTTCCCCGAAACTTCAAAACAGGCTGTTATTGACTTGGTTAAAAACCTTCAAAACTCTTTGGCAGGCGAAATTAAAAACTCTACTTGGATGAGCGACAGCACAAAGGCTCAGGCTCTTGAAAAACTCAACAGTTTTTATCTCAAAATCGGTTATCCTGACAAATGGCAAGACTATTCCGATTTGAAAATTGATGCATCTAAATCATTGTTGGACAACATATTGGCTTCATCAATTTATCATACGGAATACATCATAAAAACCCGCGTAAACAAGCCTGTTGACAAAGATGAATGGCACATGACACCTCAAACCGTCAACGCATATTACAACCCGACAACCAACGAAATCACCTTTCCGGCAGGCATTTTGCAGCCTCCTTTCTACAATCCTGAAAACGATGAGGCTGAAAACTACGGCGGCATAGGCTGCGTTATCGGACACGAAATGACACACGGTTTTGACGACCAAGGCTGTCAGTTTGACAAATACGGCAACCAGAAAAACTGGTGGACTGAAAACGA
>JAEEXW010000090.1 GCA_016287995.1 Bacteroidales bacterium | reverse complement strand
GTCAGGCAATTTATTCTGACTTTTTGCTATTAAGGAAACCGTTAAAAAAACTGCAAGTAATATAATTTTTTGTATTTTCATAACAATAGAATTTTTATAGTTTAACAACTTTTAAAGTATAAACGTTTTTGCCCGATAACACTCTTATTATATAGAGTCCGGGGTTGAGAGTTTGAGCGTTGACATAAAAACCGTCAGTATCGCGGTAAATGTTTTCACAATTAAAAATCCTTCCTGTCATATCCGCAAACTGTATCACGGGAGTTTCTGACAATTCAAAAGGAAAAGTAATTTTTATTTTTTCCGTAAAAGGGTTTGGATAAGCGGAAAGTTTTATTATTTTTTCCTCTTTTTGTTTGTTTTGGGCTTTTTGAGCGGTAAAATTTCCCGTGTTGCTAATTCTAAACGAGAAGTTTTTTCCGTTAAAGTTTACTGTTCCCGCAACCGGCGAGACACCTAACGGCACAAGATTTTGTGCTTTCAGCAGTATCGCGTGGAGTGTGAGAATGACCGTTATGATTAAAAATTTTTTCATAGTATTGTTATTTTTTATTCTCTGCCGCTTTGCTGCGACAGATTTTTACGTTATTGTTTTCAAAATTATCTGCACCTTTGTTTTTGATTTTTCCTGCAATGCCTCTTGTTGAAATTCTGCTGTCAGAAACGCCTTTTGAAATCATATATGCTTTTATTTTTTCTGCTCTTTCCAAAGCGAGTTTTTTGTTAAACTTTTTGGAATCGCCTTGTTCGGCAGTTACGACAATCAGAACTTTTCTTCCCATATACAAATCTGAAACTGGTTGATCACCTACTTCTGTATCATTTATCAATGAGATGAAAGCGTCAATTTCGGAATACGAAGAGCGGTTGAGAATTGAAGTCCCGGAAGCAAAAGTAACATTGTACATTTGTACTGGCGGCTCCCAATCTTTACTATTAGTAGCAATATCTTCTTCTTCCTCGATGTGTTCTGGTTCGGGGCTTGGACGTTTTTCGTCGTTTTCAAGTACGTCGTTTATTTTTGCCGTTTTTACCTCTTCTTCAAGTTTCTTTACCTCTTCTTTGAGTTTTTCAATTTCGTTGTTTTTTGCTTTTTCTTTTTCCTCAAAGAATACTGTCGGTTTTTTGTGCGTTTTGCCTTTCTGAATCAAAAAGCCTATGCCGATTTCGTGAGTGCCGCCGCAGGTTTTTGCTATTTCAGATGTTCCGTAAAGGTATTGATAATTGAAGGCTATTCTGTTTGTTGCCGAAAAGCCCATACCAAGGGCAAGCCATTTTGTTGACTGATAACCAACTGAAACCCACGCTCTTTCGTTGTATTTGGCGTTTAGGGCGGCTTTCCATTCCAATTCTTTCATTCCTAACGAATAACAAACTTCTGCTGCGGGTTCAAATTCCCATTTATCGTTTTCTATTGCGTATGAGAGGTTGCTGAAAATTTCTCTGTCGGAGTTTAAGATTCCGTTTTGAAATTTCAAATCCTGACAAATCAGTCTCGGCACATACACGCTGAAATTCAGACCGCCCATCTTTAACATTACAGAAAATCCCGCGTCAAAACCGCCGCCCGAAAGTCCTGCTTCATTTGCCAAAACAGGGTCTATAGTTGAGCCGAATGTTTTAGCCCCCGCAAGGTTGTAAGCCGAGCGTATGATTGCCGGTGTTACTGCAAAACTCAGTCCCGATTCCTCGGAAAATCTTATGTGGTAAGCGTATGTAATTCCGGCGTAAAAATTGCTGAAATTACCTGATTTTTCGTTAATTATCTGTACGCCGTAGCCCATACTTTCGCCTAAATCGCCGTTGACATCAGCGGTTAAGAGTTTTGTAGCCCCATCAATACCCGTCATAAAACTTCTGTACCCGATAAAACCCTCGTCGTTTCCGTTATAACCTGCGTATGCGGGTGCGGTGGAAAACTTGTTCATATATTCCTGACCTTCGGGTTTTAGGTGTTGCGCTTTTACGCTCTGACCGGCAAAACTTATTGCCGCTATGGTTAAAAACAATATTTTTTTCATAGTTTTCATTTTTATTGTCTGATTATATCCACAAAGCCTGTAACGCCTCTGCGCCCTTTGCTTTTAATTACAAAATAATAAGTGCCGGCAAAAAGGTCGTTGCCGCCATCGTCTAAGCCTTTGAAACCGTCCGTGTTGCTGTAATTCCTGTTTTCGTAAACCGCTTTGCCGTGTTTGTTGAAAATCATTACTTCGCACGGCTCTTCATAGCCGTCAAGGTCTTCGATGTAGAGAACGTCGTTTATGCCGTCGTTGTTCGGCGTGATTATGTTGTTGGCAACAATAATCGAACTGAAATCTGCAAGTTGGTTTTTCTGATACGAAACCGTTTTGGAGTCTTCCGTTGTGCAGCCGTCTTTTGAAGTTACGACTACTTTGTATTCTCCCGACTCCAAATAATTGAGTTCCGGCTCTTTGTCTTGAAGTTCTTTTTCAGTGCCTTTTCTGTCAACGGCATACCAGGTGTAAGAGGCTGCGTTTGTGCTGCTTGCAACGAGTTTCGCGCTTTTTGTGTCGTCGTAGAGCGACAAATCCGGCGTAACGCCTACCGTAATTGTTTCAAGCGTTGTTTCTTCGTCGGGTTCTTTGCCCTCGTAAAAAGTCTGATAGGTAATAGTTTTGGAACCTTCTTCTAAATATATGTGTTTCAGTTCCTTGTCCATATCGGTTATGTAACTGTATTTTCCGTCTCCGAATTTTACGGTTATATATTTAAAAGGTGTATGAACCTTATCAACTTTTACGGTAACGATACTTTTGTCCGTGCAAGCGGTTTTGGTATCAACCGAAAGTTCCGGTTTTTGGGCTTTCAGCGGCACAGTCGCCGTTAATGCCGATATTGTTAAAATCGTATATAAAAGTTTCATTTTTTTATAGTATTATTGGTTTTGCGTATATAAAACAATAAAAATGCCAAAAATATTGTACTTATTTTTAGAAGGTTTTCTTACGGAAATAAACAGATTCTTTTTTCTCGAAATTAGTGCCTATTGTTCCTATTATTCCTTCATGACGGCCTATTACAAGGCAGCCGTTTTTGGTAAGATTCTCGTAAAAGAAGGTTATGACTTTGTTTTGCAGGTCGTGGTTAAAATATATTAAAACGTTCCGGCAAAGAATCATCTCGAATTTCTTCTCAAAAATATTTTTGCATGATACCAAATCGTGTTTGATAAAAAGCGGTTTTTCCACCAAAAAATCAGCCATTTGTACGTTGTCGTTAAACTTGTTGACCTTGATGTATTTTGTCATGTCAACGCTTGGATAGTTTTTTTTCATGTTTTCCGACTCGTTGAGTGCCTTATCAAAATTGTCAAGATAATTGATAAGTTCATGATATTTGTATCGTCCTGTCATTGCAGTGTTAAGAACGTTTGCATTGATGTCAGAGGCGTATATAGAAGTTTTTTCCAAGAGATTCATTTCGTTTAGGAGAATCATCAGCGAATACACTTCTAAACCTGTACTGCACCCTGCGTGCCAAATGTTGATGTTTTCGCAGTTAGAAAATCTTTGCTCTATGGCTTGGCGTATAAAAAACCATGTTTCGGGGTCTCGGAAAATCTCTGTTGTGTTTACGGTGATGTTTCTTACGACCTTTTCGAGAAAGTTGTAATCTTTTTTGACGTTTTTTATCAGTGTTTCAATATCCATTTCAAAGTCCGAAAGTATTTTCTCCACTCTCCTGTAAAAACTATTATACGAATAGTTGGAGAAATTGTATGTCGAAACTTCCCTTATGGCATCTTGAAGCCTAAAAATGTCTTTTTCAGATATATCGCCTGTGTAATCCATTATCATATCAAAGTGCAAAAGTAAAGAATTTTTGTAAAATAAAGCAATAAAAAACACGGAATTTCAAAAAAAAAATTCCGTTTGGGCTTTCGGCATATTTTTTGATTTTATAACGGATAGGCATACAAAATGTCAAAACAATCTTAAAATAAAATTTGGTTTATAATTTTCTGATTATCAGTTATGAAGCGTTTTTTTTGAAGTTTTATTCAAAAAAATACAGCAAATTTTACAAAAAATCAAAAAATTATTTCTAAATTTGACCTTTAAGATTTAATAACTGTTTTACAAGAAAAAATTAACTGAATATTTAAACTCGACAGAATGGAATTTATTCGTCAAATATTTGATAGATTGAACCTTAGGAGCAAGATAGCCCTAATGTTTGCTGTATTGTCGGTATACGTTATATTCTTTGGGGTTTATGTATTTTTTCTTGTCAGCGGTGTTAAAAATGACATTGATGCATTTACCACTCGTCAGGCTAATGGCATTTATCCCCTTTATGCTATGACCGAAGATATATATTCTTTGGTAGTTCAGAATCACGCTATTGTAGAAAACGAGACTGATGTAGTGGCTATTCAACGCCATCACAACAAATTCAATCAGTTTTACGAGATAAAACTCAAAGAGTACGAAAACACTTTGCAGACCTCAGAAGAACTTAAAATGCTTGATAGGTTCAAGAGTGAGTTCGTTATTTATCAGAATATCAACAAAGACATTATCCGCCTTATGATTAACGGCAACGTTGAGACTGCGCGTCAGTTGCTTTCTATTAAGGAGATTAGCGCGTTCAACCAAATGCGTAAGACCCTTGATCAAATGTATCAAATGCACAGAAAAAATCTTTTGGCGGGCGAACAGTCTATCAGAGACGAGGTTTCTAAGACGCTTATTATTTCTGGCGTATTGATTTTGCCGCTTTTGTTGTTAGCGGCCTTTACTGCTTTATATATTATAAAGGTGTTGAAAAAATCTTTTGTGGATTTTGACGGTTTTACAAAACAACTCAGCAAAGGTATCATTCCGGATACAAAACTCACGGAAGACGGTTCTGATTTTGGTCAAATCAACAAAAATGTCAACGATACGGCAGAATTGTTTAAGAAACTTACGGAGTTTTCTAACGAGATTGCAAAAGGCGTTTACGATGCAAAAGCCTCCGTTGAAGCACCTGAGGGTTCGATGGCAAAAAGTCTTATTGACCTGCGCGACCGTTTGGTGGAGACCGAAAAGGAGCAGAAACAACGTCGTTTGGAAGATGAACAGCGAAACTGGACAACTCAGGGTCTTGCAAAATTCGGCGACATTATGCGACATTCCAACGACAATATTACGAAACTTTCCGATGATGTTATCAAAAACCTCGTACATTATATTAATGCAAGTCAGGGCGGTTTGTTTGTGCTTGACGACAGCGACCCTCAGCACATTTTTTTGGAGATGGCATCGGCTTTTGCATACGATAGAAAGAAGTTTTTGACAAGAAAAGTGCCTTTGGGAGACGGTTTAATCGGTGTTTGTGCTTTGGAAAAAAACACTATTTATATTACCGACGTTCCGGAGGATTATATGGAAATAGAGTCCGGCTTGGGAGATTCAAAACCGAAATGCCTATTAATCGTGCCTTTGAAATCGGAGGACAAAATCATGGGTGTTATTGAGTTGGCATCGTTCAATCTTTTAAGACCGTATGAGATACAATTTGTGGAGCAGTTAGGCGACTCTATCGCTTCTACCTTGTTGTCGCAGAGAATCAGCATTAGGACGGCGGAACTTCTTTCAGAATCTCAGAAGAAGTCAGACGAGTTGGCTGTCCGCGAGGTTGAACTTCATAAGACGATGGACGAAGTGACCGTTGCCCGCGACGAGGCTCAAAGACGTGAGGCGGAGATGGCAGGTATTCTTTCTGCCGTTGACGAGACCCTTTTGAAAGCCGAACTTGATAATCAAGGCGTTTTTGAGTCGGCAAACCAGAAGTTTCTTTCTGCGCTCGGTTATCGCAAGGACGAACTTATCGGCAGAAACATCAAGACTATTCTCGACGACAAATATCTTGACAATTTTGACATCGTATGGCAAAATATTTGTGCGGGTCAGTCTTATCAGAACACTTACAACCAAAAGAACAAATACGGCGAAGTGATTTGGCTTCTGGCGCATTTTACGCCGATTTTCGACCAGAACGGTGTGGTTATAAAAGTGCTTTATATTGCAAACGATATTACCGAACAGCAGGTTACTGAGGAGAGAAACAAGAGGCTTCTGGCGGAGAGTACCGAGAGGGCGGAAATGCTTATGGCAACTCAGGAAAGTATGGCAAAGAACCGTATCGAATTGGTTTCCGTGATGACCGCAATCGACGAAACGCTTATGAAAGCCGAGTATTCTGTGGAAGGTAACTTGTTGGCTGCCAATCAGAAACACATCGAGACCATGGGTTATGACTTTGAGACGACAAAGGGTAAAAATATTTTAACGTTTATTCCCGATGAAGAAATTGTCGAATTTAAAGCATTATGGCAAAATGTTTGTGAAGGTAATTTACACCAAATGACAGTAAAACGTAAGAGTAAACTTACGGGACACGATATTTGGCTTATAAACCAATATACGCCGGTTAAGGACACACAAGGAAAAGTTATCAAGGTCTTGTACACCGCTATCGACATCACGGCTCATAAAGAGATTGAAGAGCAGGCGATGAAACAAGTGGAAAATCTGAGAAAACAGAACGAAGAACTTTCTTCGCAACTTTCAATGACAAAAGCGAATGAAAGTTCGTTGAAAACCAAACTCGGCGAAATAGAGAAAGTTAACAGCCTTGCTGAAAGCGGACGGCAATCCTCAGTTGATGAAAAATATCACAATTGGCTGGCAAGTTTTGACAAGTAAAAAAAACAGAGGAAAAAAATTTTTTTATTGTAAAAAAATCCGTACTTTTACAACCGTATTTTTAAAAGAAAATGGCGAAGCAGGAAACTGACATAACAACAGCGGCAAGCAAGAGCAATTCAAGCCGGAATATGGTGCTCAAATACACCTTAATCGGTTTTTGTATCGGCTTGTTGTTCCCTCTTGTTTCTATTTTGACTGAGTTTCAAATCAAGCATATACAGTTTGATTACACAAAGATTCCGTATCTGCATGACAGAACACCTGTGCTTTTTGTCATAGACTTGGCTCCGATTGTCATTGCGCTTATCTTCAATTACTTTGCGGTTAAGAACCGCCGTCAGAACGAGGAGTTGGAGATTATGCTTGCTGACAAAAACGAGATTTTCCGCAAAAACTCTTTGATTGCAAAACGGATCGGTGAAGGCGATTTGTTTTTTGATACTTCCGAAATTGACGAGGACGACCTTCTCGGACGTTCGCTCCTTATAATGAAAAACAACCTTGTGGCAACCTCACAGCGTGAAAACGAGCAGAACTGGATTGCAAAAGGCAAGGAAATCATCGGCGACATCCTGCGTCAGAGAAACAACATCAGCGAACTGGCCTACGAGACCATTATCAATTTGATTGAGTATATGGGAGCCGTTCAGGGTGCGTTTTATCTTTACGATGACGACAACAAAGTCCTCTCAAACATCGCAACTTACGCATACAACAGAAAAAAATACATAACTCAGGAATTCAAAATCGGTATCGGCTTGGTAGGTCAGGCGGCTTTTGAGCGCGACATCATTTACAGAAAAGAGATTCCTGATGATTACGTGACAATTTCGTCCGGTATTTTGGGCGACAAAAAGCCTAAGACGCTTCTTCTTTCACCGCTTATCAACGACGAAAAACTTCAAGGCGTTATCGAATTTGCGTCTTTGGAAGACGATATGCCCGACAAGACGCTGCGCCTTATAAAAGAGGTGAGCGAAATTATCGCGCAGACCATCTTCAACCTTCGTGTCAACGCCACTACGGAAAAACTCCTCCAAGAGGCGCAGACTATGACACGTCAGTTGCAGAAAAACGAGGACGAACTCCGCAAAAACGCCGAAGATATGAAAAAGGCGCAGTTGGAACTTCAAGAGGTCAACAAAAACTTGCAGGCGCAAATCCGCGAGGTGGAACGCGGTCAGAAACGTCAGTACGCCCTTTTGGAAAACGCCTCCGAGGTCATCTCAATTTACGACGAAAACGCAATTGTAACCTACGAAAGCCCGTCTTCAAAGAGCATTTTGGGTTACGACCCCGATTATATTATTGGTAAAACCGCTTACGAAAAGTTTGACGACAATTCAAGGAGCAAATTTCAAGAAGTGTTCAAGAAACTTGTTTCGGAGGCAGACGTTCCGGTAACTTTTGAATATCAGTTTAGAAAGTCTAACGACGAGGTTCTTTGGCTTGAAGCCACAGGTCGAAACCTTTTGAGCAATGCTGCTATCCAAGGTATTATTTTCAATACGCGAGATATAACGGTGAGAAAGATTGCTGAAAAGGCTCAGCGTATGAGTGGTGAAATGCAGGCACTTTCAGAGAACTCATTGGATGCTATTTTGCGTCTCTCGCCCGAAGGTAAGTTCTTCTATGTCAACCCTGTTGCTGAACAATTTACGGGGGTTAAGAAAGATGATTTGTTGCAGAAACAGATTGATGAAGTGGAACTCAACGAAAAGATTGCCACTTTCTTCAAAGATGCTTTGGCTCAGGTTATTCAAAATCAGAGGATGTTTGATACCGAAACTACTTTTCCGACCGATGGCGATGAAGATATTATTATTCAGTTCAACGCTATTCCTGAATATAACAAGGAGAAGGAGTTAGAGACCATTTTGTTTGTGGCTCACGATATTACAGAGCGCAAGCGTATTGAAATGGAAATTGAAGAAAAGAACAAGAGTATTACCGAGTCCATCAATTATGCTCAAAGAATTCAGTCTGCAATTATTCCGAGCCTTGATGCTATTGGTGCGAGACTGCCGAAATTCTTTATGTTTTACCGTCCGAGGGACGTTGTCAGCGGCGACTTTCCGTGGTTTTTCGACAAGGACGAAAACATTTACATCGCGGCTGTTGACTGTACGGGACACGGAGTGCCGGGCGCACTGCTCTCGTTTATCGGATATTTCAACCTTAACATAATAGCCGACCACGCCGACAATCTCCACGCCGGGCAGGTGCTCGACCAGCTCCACCTCGGCGTCCGAAAGACATTAAAACAGGACAGCGAGGAGCAGGAGGCAAGAGATGGCATGGATATTGCTTTATGTAAAATAAACTTCGAGAAAGGTGTACTTCACTTTTCCGGCGCACACAGGCCTCTGTATTACCTCAACTCGCAGCGCGAACTTGTTCAGTACAAGGGCACAGCGCAGGCCATCGGCGGCAAGCCGCCGCGCAAGGGCAGGGAGGAGAAGAAGTTTGAAGACTACGAAAT
>JAEEXW010000089.1 GCA_016287995.1 Bacteroidales bacterium | reverse complement strand
CTGACACTGCTTGTACGGTCAAACAATCCCGTCTTTGAACCTAAAAACCAGTTCTCTGAATTTTTGGCTTTGCGGGCAATCGTTACAAACCGCATCGGGTCAGCCTCCAAATAAAGCGACTTCTGCCAATCAACCGCAACGTCTTTTATAAACTGAAAAGCATCGGGAAATTTTTCGTAATTTTCAACCAAGTCAGCAGCCATTTGAAGCGGTGAATACATCGTAACATACAACGCTAATTGTCCAGCCAAAGTGCTGTTTACGTGCGAAGTATTGCCAGGCGCAACTTTCGACAAATCCATTTCAAAAATACCCGGCGTATAATCCATTGGTCCGCCAATCAGCCTCGTAAACGGCAGAATACAAGTGTGTTCGATGTTGTTGCCGCCAAATGATTCGTATTCCGTGCCCGCAGCCGATTCGTTGCCGATAAGGTTCGGATATGTGCGGCAGAGACCCGTCGGACGGACAGCCTCATGACCGTTGACACAAATCTTGTATTCAGCGGCTTTTTTCAGGTTGTAAAGATAATGGTTGACAAGCCACTGTCCGTAGTGATGCTCGCCCCTCGGTACAATGTTGCCGACATAACCCGTTTTAACTGCGCTGTAACCAAAATGTTGCATAAACTTAAATGCCGTATCCATCTGACGCTCATAGTTTCTGACAGATGAAGAAGTTTCGTGGTGCATGATTAGTTTTACGCCTTTGGAATGTGCGTAATCGTTAAGCATTTTAACGTCAAAATCGGGGTAAGGCGTTACAAAATCAAAAACCTCATCTTTTGAAAAACCGAACCAATCTTCCCAGCCGATGTTCCAGCCTTCCACCAAAACAGCGTCAAAACCGTTCTTTGCGGCAAAGTCGATATATTTTTTAACGTTCTGATTGTTTGCTCCGTGTCTGCCGTTGGGTTTGGCGGTTTTGAAATCCGTTGCGCCAAGTCTTACGCTCGAAAATTCGTCCGTATAACTCCACGAACTTTTGTTGGTAATCATTTCCCACCAAACGCCGACATATTTTACGGGTTTAATCCAGGAAACGTCTTCGTAAGCGCAAGGCTCGTTGAGGTTGAGGGTTATGCGCGAAGAGAGAATGCCTGCCGCGTTGTCCGTAACCGTAATTGTGCGCCAAGGCGTATTGCAAGGCGTTTGCATGTAGCAAGCGTTGCCAAGAGCATCGGGCGTTAAATGCGAAACGAATTTATTGTCGTTCGGAATAAATTCGAGGTGCATACACGAATAGTCCACCAAAGCCGCCTCGTGAATAAGAATAAAATTTTTGCCGTCAGCAGTCTTCATCAAAAGCGGTGTTTGAACGCCGTTTTCAGAAAAGAAAGTTTGTGAAGCATTGTCACGGACTTGTTTGTAAAAATTCTTTTGAATTTCCGACACTTTACATTCGGTGTACTGATATTCTTGCGAATCGTAATCACCCGGAATCCACCAAGCGGTGTTGTCGGAAGAAAGTTTAAATTCTGTAAGTTCGTGTTTTACAACAAAATAAGCAAAGTTTTTTTGAACGGGAAATTCATAACGGAATCCCAAACCGTCGTCAAAAAGCCTGAAACAAACATCAAAGCCCTTGCCGGTGGATTTTTGCGTAAAAGTTACTTTTGCCTCATTGTAAGAGTTTAGAATTTCTGACTCTTCGCCCCAAACGGGTTTCCAAGTCTCTTTAAAAGAAGAGTTTTTGACGCCTTTCTGTTCAAAGCCGCTGTAAAAGTCAACGTCTGAATTGTCAACAGTTTTTTTGAAAGTGTAAGGCTCGGCGGCGTTAGGCGTAAAGACAAAGCCCAAAAAAGATTTGTCAATAATTGTAACGCCGTTTTTTTTGAGCGAGTAAAACGGTCTGCCGTTTTCAACTCCGTAATCACATTCGAGTTTTCCGTCGGGAGATTTTAAATTTTGCGCGTTGACAACGCCGCAAAGCAGCAGCAACGCCGGTAATAAAATTTTTGTTTTCATGTCGAATCAAAATATTAAGTTTTAATACGGCAAATGTAAAAAACAAAACATTATTTCACGGTGTTTTACTTCAAAAAAACGGGCAAAAAAATCCGCAAACGGTTGCAAATACCTCAGACAGATTATTTTCTTGAAAAAAAATACCTCATTTTAGGTATTGTGAAAAGTAAAAATCCGCCGTAACTTTGCAACGGAAAAAGTAAGAAGCATATTTTTAAACGATTTGATTGTTTGTTTGATTTTTTTTAACGTCAAAAATGCCGGCAGAGAAAAACCTTTCTGAACCGGCATTTTTTCGTTTTTTCATCTTTTTTTTCTCTCAAATTTCTTCCAATGATTTTACCATGTCAAGCATTATCTGCTTGTTTTCGGCGAGTTTTTTCTGGCTTGACATCGCGTAAACCTGATACAACTTGTCTTTGCCCTTGTACAGACAAAGTATCACCGCCGAATTGTCGCCTTTGATTTTTTCCCGGTATTCCGAAAGCCTTGCTTGAAGGCCGTTGATAACGGTGTCGTCGTCCATGGAATTGTCAACACGGAAATCCTCGGTCTCGGCTTTTGAGAGTTGCATAATCAAAAACTCGTAACCTTTCAGCCCGTAAATATCCACGGCGCGGGTAGTGTCGAAACACTCCATCATCTGAAAATTTCCGATGTTGGCATCAACGATTTTTTTGTATTCCGAAAAATCGTCAACAATCACCATAAACGAAATACCGGTGTCAAAATTTCCGTACTGCATTGAGGCAGATTCGTTAAGACCTTTAATTTCCCTCATTCCATTAGGCAGTACAACACTGTATCCGCCCTCCTTTGACTGCACTTTCTGATAACCGGATTTCATCGGATTTCCGCAGCCGGCGAAACAAAACAAAGCCCCCAAAAACAACAAACTCAAATATTTCATAATATACGAAAAATTAGTTTCACTTTTTTTAACACCAAATTTTATGCCTGAAAATTTTTGTTAACAAAAAAAATTTTTACCTTAGGCGCGAAAAAAAATAACGATTATGAAACTAAGCCGAAAACATATTTTTACGTTTTTAATAATTTCGGGGCTGATAATTGCGGCTTTGATGTTTTTTTGCGACGAAAGTTTTGCTCGTCCGGGCGGTGGACACGGCTTTCGCGGAGGCGGCGGCTATCACGGAGGCGGCTACCACGGAGGCGGTTTCAGAGGCGGCGGCTATCACGGAGGCACCGGCGGAGGAAGTTTTTTTATCGGCTTTACGGGAAATTTCGGAATGGATTTCCTAATCAACATAATCGCGTGGGCAATCATAATATTCCTGTTCAACATGTTTTTGGGCAGAAACAAAAGCACGGACTCGGTATCCTCAACGGCGACCTCCGACAATTTTGCAGCACATGCCTCAAACTTCAACTTGTCTTTGAAACTATTAATAAATCAGGACAACAATTTTTCTGTACCCGTGTTTTTGGACTATGTTACAATGCTTTTCAACAAATTGTACCTAAGTTACAATACAAAAGACTTTCAAGAGATAAAACCGTTTTTTGCCGGTACTATGCCGAATTTGGGCGACGGAATAAACTCTGAAATCGCAATCGGAAATGTTGAAATCTCAAATATAAAATCGCAAAAGAACTTTACAATCATAACCGTAAGTTTTATAGCAAACTATACAAACTCCAATCCGACAAACGGAAAAAGTTTCCGCTATACGATTGAAGAAGAATGGGTTATGAAACGAAAAGCAAATTCACTCTCGCCAAAACCCGAAGGATTCGGCGTGCTGAGATGTCCGAACTGCGGCGGCACATTGGATTTCAAAGACTTCGGAAAATGTCAAAATTGTGGCTCAACGCTGAATTTCAACACCGGCGGCTGGATGATCAGCAGAATCGTCCGTCAGAAAACCGAAAAATGCCAGACCGAAAACATGCTGACTTACACCGAAGAAGAAGGCACGTATTACGACACGGTATTTTCTGACACGCTGTTTTCCGACGAAAAGACTTTCAAGGATTTGCACAAAAACTTCAAAGATTTTTCCGGTTTTGAAGACCAGATCGCAAAACCGTATTTTCTCGAAATTTACAAAAACTGGTCAGAAAACACTTGGGACAAGACACGTCATCTTCTTAGCGAAAGACAATGGCAGAATTTCAACGCATACTTAAAACAGTTGCAGTCTTTGGGCTATCAAAACAAGGTTGAAAACGTAAAAATCACGAACATCGAAACCGTAAAATACGACATCGACTTCAACTACGAAAGCATTACGGTAAGAATTTTTGCCCGCTGCTTGGACTATATCGTTGACTCAGACGGCAAAACCGTTGCAGGCGACAACAAAAAGCCGCGGCAGTTTTCGGAATACTGGACTTTTGTGGCAAACAGAAACGCGACGTTCAAGAAAACTGCCGACCTTCATTCGTGTCCGAACTGCGGCGCACCCGTTGAAAAAATCGGCGAGTCAGGCGTCTGCGAATACTGCAACAGCAAAATCACCGACGGCAATTTCTCTTGGATTTTGTTTTCAATCACTCAGGACGAGGTTTATACGGGCTGATTCTGATTTTGCTCCTGATTCTCTTTCAAGAGTTTTTTCACCAAATCAAACTGTTTTTCAAGTTTGGTAATTTCGCGCGGAAGTTCGTCGCTTTTTTCGAGGTCTTCTTGTGCACGGACTTCGTTGAGACTGTCAACAACCACGCCGACAACAAGGTTGACGAGAATGTACGCCGCCAAAAGCACAAACGAGACAAAATACGTCCACGCATACGGGTGAACCGTCATAATTTCCTGAGTCATTGCCGACCAGTCGTCAAGGGTCATAATCTGGACGAGAGTAAGAAAAGTTACGTGAAGATTAGTGAATTTTTCGCTTATGTCGCCGAACATTTCAACGCCGATAATTCCGTAAATGTAACACAGCAAAACGAAAAACAGAGCCGTCCACGAAATCTGCGGCATGGCATTCATCAAAGCGTGAAACAGCCTTTTCATGTTGTCAACGCCGGAGACAACCCTCAAAAGACGCAACTCCCTCAAAATTCTTATCGCACGCGCTCCCACAAACGACTCCAAACCGGAGAAAAAACTCAGCGAAGAAATCACCGTAACAATCAAGTCAAAAATATTCCAACCCCTGTCCTCGTCGGTAAAAAACGTGGAAACTTTTTTTCTGCAAAACAGCCTTATTAAAATTTCAACAATAAAAATAAGTATGCTGACATCACAAAAAACATTCAGATAATGCTCCAACGGCGAACTGTCGTCAAGATAAGTCATCGCACCGGCGGCAATCGCGTTAAGAACAATCAAAACCGTGATAAAATTGTCGGCGTGTTTTATGAGTTTGTCTTTCAAGGTCTCTTTCGCTGAAAGGTCTTCCGAGAGTTTCACAGAAGAAGTTTTTTGCAGGGAACTGTCATAATAAGCCACGTTTCCGTTTTCAAAAAACACCACTGAATCGTCGTTTATCTTGGCAAGAGAGCCGAGTTCCTTGAAGTAATGTCCTTTAATTTTGCCGTCAACGCCTATGCTGAGGTAACTTTCAGGAGTTTCCATAACGAAAAACTCACTGCCGAAACCCTTTAAAACGCCGTCTGAGGGAGAGTCCAAAAGGGCTTTCATTTTGCCGTTTTTGTCGTAAATCTTTATTTTACCGCTTTTGTCAGCGGTTATATATGCAATTTTCATATTTTTAGCATTTTTTTTAACAACGCAAATTTACAATTTTTTTTAACTTTCTAAGAATTATATTTAACTTTGCAGCAAATTTTTTTCAAAATCACATAAAAAAATTAAAACATGAAAAGATTTTTTTTACTTTTAACGGTTTTGACCGTAATCTGCGTTTTTGGCGCAAAAACCGTTTCAGCGCAAGGCTGCGCATTTCCGACAGGCTCGTTAGGAATTAATCTCGGTCTTGGATTAGGCAACTCTGACTTCGGCGGATACCACGGTAATTATTACAACGGACATTTTTTGGTACCAACTTTCAACGCGGCAGTTGACTATGCATTTTTGGGCAACATTATCAACAGCAACGGCTCAATAAGCGGCGGCGGATATTTCGGAATCGGCGGCGGCAGAGATAAATGGGAGGGAAACAAAAACATTAACAACCGTTTCCGATTAGGCACACGCGGCGCATTGCACTATACATGGGTGCGCAATCTTGATACCTACGCCGGTGTAGGACTTGGTTTCCGTCAAGACAGATACAAAACCAAATGGTCAAACGGACACACTGATGACTGGGGCAGTCCTTCTGATTTTGACTGTTTCGGTTTTGCAGGAATCCACTATATTATGGGAAATTTCGCAGTTTACAGCGAACTGCAAACCACTAATTTCTCAGTCTTCCAAATAGGTATTTCGTTTGTACTCTAAAACTGAAAATAAATAAACGGTTGAACGGTTTCGCTCTGAAACTGTACAACTAATTGAATTACAATCAAAAGAATAATTATTTTGACCGCGATATTGGATTTTACGAAAATATCGCGGCATTTTTTTGCCCCGTTTTCAGGTATTGCATGACAGATAAAACCGAAGACCGTCAAAACTATCCACAAGGCTCTCGCGTTCCAAAAATGCGTAAAAAACGTTATGTCAAAATCGTTAAATATTTGAGACAACATCACAAACGGAACTTCAAAAGCAGAAACCATAACTCCTTCGTTTTCAACATCGTTAGCACGGAAAAACATCCATAAGAAAACAACAAAATTAAAAGTCAAAAGCCAAGAAAAAAACGTTACCGCTTTATTGTTTTTCGGCAAAAACTTTTTGAAAAATTTGTCAATTCCAAGAGCAATTCCATGCGCTCCGCCCCAAAAAACAAATTTCCAAGCCGCACCGTGCCACAACCCTCCTATCAACATGGTTAATAGTAAGTTAACGTCTGTTTTAATCATTTTTGACGATTCAGGTTTTGCAATCGAAATTATCCAAACTATTATGCAAACAGCAACCGTTATAGAGCAAAAAATAGATTCGTTGAAGACCGCAATAGAAAAAATCGTTGCCAAAACAAGCGTGAAAACCACCAAAAAATTATTTCTTGTTTTGTAAGCAGCAAGACCCACCACACAAACAGCCATCAAAGCCAAAGTATATGGTAATGAACAAGTTAACGCCGACATCAAAATCAAAATCACCGGCACGGCATAGACTGAAAACGCCGAAACCGTTCTGTTGCCGCCAAGCGGAATATACAAATATTCCTGCAACCAACTCGACAGGGAAATATGCCAACGTTTCCAAAACTCTGAAACACTGCGACTTTTGTAAGGGCTCAAAAAGTTGACTCCAAGGTCATAACCCATAATTTTACCGATTCCGATTGCCATGTCAGAATAGCCCGAAAAATCGCAAAAAATTTGCAAAGCATAACCATAAACCGCCATCAGATTTTCAAAACCGTTATAATTTTGCGGCGCGGCAAAAATCAAATCGTTGTACTGAGCAATATAATCAGCAATGACAGCCTTTTTAAAGTGTCCCAAAATTACCATCCAAAGTGCAGCATACGCCTCAGTCATACTTACTTCCGGCGTTTTTTTGAGTTGTGGCAAAAACAAATTTGCTTTCACAATAGGACCGGCAACAAGTTGCGGAAAAAACGTCAAATAAAACGCAAAATCCAACAGACTTTCAGCAGGTTCAACATCTTTGCGGTAAACGTCAATAATATAACTCAAACTTTGAAAAGTGTAAAACGAAATTCCCACGGGAAGAAAAATTTCCTGAAAGGCAAAATTTTCGCCAACAATTTGTGAAAAGTTGAAAATCAAAAAGTTAGTATATTTAAAATACGCTAATAGCAAAAGCGGCGGAACAACGCCCAAAATAAGCCAAAGTTTACGCCCTTTTTCGGTTTTAGCCTCAGACAAAAATTTTCCAAAAAGGTAACTCAAAATGGTTGTCAAAACCAAAATTCCAAGATAAAGACCACTACTTTTATAATAGAAAAACAAACTAAACGCCACGATATAGAGTGATACAGCCGTTTTGTGCTTGTAAATCAGATTATAAATAGTTAAAAAAACAATAAACAGCAACAAAAAATGTCCGCTGCTAAAAATCAAAGGTTCGTCGGGATTGTAAACAAACAAATCCGCGAGATTATTAAAAAATTCCATTTTGCACGTTTAAATTCTGCACAAAACTAATAATTTTTTTTCAGATATTTGTTTCTTTTTGTAAATTTGCGACAAAATTTTATAAATGAAAACTTACAAACTCGATATAATCAGCATTTTAGGGCAATACAGCCGCAAATTTGACGTCGCAAATAATTTTTGCGACAAAACATGGCAGATTTTTGACGATAGCGGCAAGCAAATCTTTTTATACTTCAAAAGCGACAATTCCGCTTACATCTCCGACAATGGCAACAACGCAAGCGGCGAATGGAAGTTTGATGGCACTTCAAAAAATTTAACGTTAATCTTTGGACAATTAACCTTGAATTTATTTCCCATTTTTAACGATGATAACTCATTGGTTTTCAGCGTTGACAAATCGGAGAACTGCTTATTCCTTTTTGATGGTTCAATGGGGAAAACGGCTCCTCAAAATATGACATTACTTCACAGTTATTATCAAAATGCTTTAAACAACGTTGACCCGCTTTTGAAGACCGCAGCAGAAAAAGCCGCCAAAGAAAAGCATGAAAACATCAAACAACGCATTGAAGAAATTGCTGAAAAATGCGACCGTTATCCTTGGAAAAGAAATCTTATAATTATCATCGTATCAAGCATTTGTATACTTATAAGCGGAATTATTACTTACATTAAATATCCGTATTACGATAGCATTGGTATTTCGTTGATGATTTTGTCAGTGATTTTGGGAGCGATAGTTTACAGTTTTTTTGACACTCAGCGTTGGCAAACAGCGATTAAAAACATGGTTATGTGGTTTAGAGACAATGACGAAACAGAAATCGTTAACTACCTTAAAACCAACAAAAAACTCAAAACATGGTTTATTGAAAACTACGATTTTGACCCTACAAAAATCAAACGTCTACCCTCGGCATACGATGATTAAATCAAAAATCCGTATTCGTAGACTTTTGGTTTGATTTGTTCTGTTAAATCCCAAAGTGCGGCTTTTAAATTTTCTAACAATTCCGAGTAATATTTATAATCGGAAGAGGCATTCATTTTGCATTTTTGGTCGCGCCCTTGAAAATATTCTTTGGTGTCATAGCGGCTTGCGTTTGCCTTCGCCGTCTCATTTGTGTGGTAA
>JAEEXW010000088.1 GCA_016287995.1 Bacteroidales bacterium | reverse complement strand
CAGGGTCGTAAATGGTTAAGCCTTCTTCATAAGTGCCGATAACGATTTTACCGTTGGAGGTGCACATAAGGGAGTTGATGACATTGCCGGGAATTTTGCCGGAACTCTTGTTTATGTTGGTGAAAGTCTGCTCTTTAACGTCAAAAATTGAAATTCCGTTGTCTTCGCTGCCAATCCAAATATTGCCGTTTTTGTCAAGTGTCATAGACAAAAGTGCATCGGAGCAGAGCGAATTTTCGTTGGCCGAATTATGACGGTAATATTTTACGCTTTTGTTTTTGAGGTTTGTGCGTGCGAGACCGCCGCCCGAAAGTGCGAGCCAAAAGTCGCCGTCAAGTGTCTGAACGATAGCCCTGACGGGAAATTTTTGGCGCGTGTCGGGTTGCGGCGGCAGGTCGATGCTGACGAATTTGCCGCTTTTGTAATCATACCGACACAAACCCGAAAATGTTCCGAACCAAACCTGAAAATCTCTGTCGCAAAAAACCGCAAAAACTGTATTGCTGTTTACAGTGCTACTGTCGCCCGGTTCGTTGTAGAAAGTCTCGAATTTTAAGCCGTCAAAACGGTTTAAGCCATCATTTGTCGCCACCCAAATAAAGCCTTTATGGTCTTGTGCGACTGCGTTGATATGACTGTTGGAAAGTCCGTCTTTGTCGGTGAATTTTGTAAACGGTAGACTTTTTGGGGCGATTAATGTCTCCTGAGCGCAGACTCCGCATACAGAAAATATCAGCGCGACAAAAATCAAAACCGTAAAATAAAATTTCATTATGTGTTAACCAATTTACCTTATTTATATAGACCCATTTTACAAATATTTTATTAGCGCAAAAATCGTTACGGCTAATCCAACTGCGCCTGAAATTTTGTTTTTGGTCAGCGCAATTTGTACGCCCGAAAGTGCTGTACCTAAGAGCCATATTGGCCAAAAATATTTGCTGAGCAACATACCGTGCATTGGTACATAACTTATTATCAAAGAAATAATTACACACCAATTGCCGATTATTGTTACAATTTCAGTTGGAATTTTTGGTAAATTTTTCAATTTTTTTTCTTTTTGTAATTCTTCCATATCGTATGGTCGTTAAAAAAAAGTGCAGACAAAAGTATAAATTTTTTTTTGAAAAAATATTTGTTGAGTTTATTTTTTTTATTTTACTTTTACTGCAAACTTTTCATAAAGATGACAATGAGTTGCGAAATTACGCGGTTATTGAAAAGCAACTGATTACCAAATCATTCGGCGGTGTATCTCACAATATCTTGAATCACCAATCCTGCAATTGTGAAACCAAAAATTGCCGTTATATGCGCTACCGTTCCGTTGATTTGCGCTTTCGATGAGCACCATTCGTGATTGATAAGTTCGGGATTACCGGCAGCGATTATCGCTTTTGGACACATACACGCACTTGTGCCGCAAGTGGACGCTTTTCCCTTATTACAAAGTAATTCGGGCGAATATACGCAGAGAAATTTCTTTTTTGGAAACGTTTTGTTGCGTTTAAACCTATTGCGCACCGCACGTGCTAACGGACAACCTTGAACTTTCCAAAACTCCGAAACTTCTACTTTTGTAGGATCCATTTTGAGAGCTGCACCCATTGCTGAAAACAATTTGCCATTACATTCTGTGGCTCTAAGTATCAGATTTACTTTGTGTTCAAGACTATCAATTGCATCAATAATATAATCGTAACCCTCGAGATGAAACATAGAATCGTTTTGAGCAGAATAAATCTCCTGAATTGCGTTAATTTCTGCATCGGGATTTATTTCCAAAAGACGCTCTTTTAATACCTCAACTTTCACAAGTCCAACGGTTTTGGTTGTGGCCTGCAACTGACGATTGACATTCGTGATACACACTCTATCGCTGTCTACAATCGTTAAATGCTTAACGCCGCTACGAATAAGACTTTCAGCGCACCAACTGCCAACGCCGCCGACGCCAAAAATTATAACACTTTTGTTTTGTATATTGTTCATCGCCTCGTCACCCAAAAGTAATGTCTGACGATTGAAAATTGCTTTCTCTCTGCTCATTTTTTGTAAATTTTACGAGCGCAAAATTAGTTTATTTTTTCCACATTCAAAAATATTGTATATTTGCGGAGAGAAATAATATCAAACTTAGTCATTATGAGAAGAGCGGACAAATTAAACTTTTATCAAAATAGAAAACAATGCTAAAAAAAATATTTGAGAAAAAATCCATTGTCGCACTTTTTATTATATGTGCTGCTTTAACGTTAATTTTTTGTTCAGAACATAGCAATACTACTTCTGACGATTCACTTGAAAAAATCCGTCAGCGGGGCTATGTAATTATCGGGACAACAGGTGATTATCGTCCGCTTAGTTACCTTGAGGCTTCCACGGGTGAATATTGGGGATTCGGAATTGAAGTGGCGCAAAAAATAGCCGAAAATCTCGGAGTAGACATTCAATTTGTTAAGACTTCATGGCCGAGTCTCACTGCTGACGTTTTGACAACTCCGCCGATTTTTGATTTTGCAATCGGCGGTATTACAATCACAGATGCGCGAAAGGCTCAAATGGATATGTCAGAAGGCTATCTTCGTAACGGAAAAACAATTCTTTGTCGCAAAGAAGATATTCTAAAATATCAAACTCTTGACGACTTAAATCACCCCGAAGTGCGTGTGATGATAAATCCCGGTGGTCTAAACGAAAAATTTGCCCGCGAAAACTTACCGCAAGCCACATTGATTGTTTATGACAAAAACGAAGAAATTCCATCGCAAATATCAGAAAACAATGCAGATGTGATGATTACAGAAATCACCGAAGCACCATATTATGTTGAAACCGATTCTCGGCTTGCTGCTCCGCTTATAAGCCGTCCGTTCACTCATGGCGAAATCGGTATCTTGTTGCAAAAAAACAAAACTGAACTTTTAACAAAAATCAATTCGATAATTTCACAAATGAAGGCTGACGGTTCGTTAAAAAAAATTCACGAGAAATACGGCTTAGTTTATGGGTATTAATGTTTTATGTTCAATCATTAGAATCCGTTTCGAGAATGAAAGTACAAAAAATTTGATATTTCTTTGAAATTTTTTGTAATTTTGTCCGGCAGCATGATTTTTTTTTTGACACTTAAATATACTGATTTTCAGTGTATTTACAAAATTTATGCTGCCTTTTTTTATTGATTTTTAATCACTTAAATCACTTGCGAAAGTTTAGTTAACTACTTTTCCCAAAGTTCGTTGTCCATTTTTAAAATATTTTCTACATAAAAACGTCCGTTTTCTTCGGCAAATGCTTTTATAGCCTTAATTCCGGCAATCACTTTGTCAATTTTTTCTACAAAAGTTTTGTGAGGAAGATAAAAAGTTGTTTTCTGACTTTTGCTGATTTTTACGGTGATTTTGTCGTTGGCTTTTAGCGGGGTAACATAAAATTCAAAGCCCTCGTCCCTAAGTTTTTGAAGTACAAGGCTGTCAATGGCTGTGCGCTCAATCTTTGCTGTCATACGCGCTTTCGATAGTTCAAACGCATAACGCTGCAATTCGGCGTTCCACTGTGTAAAATTATCTTCAACAAAAGTAAAAAATGTTATCATCGACTGCCTTTTCTGCCACGAGAGCGACCCGCATTGCATAAATGCGTCGGCATGAGTAAGCACAAAACGAATCTCAGTGCGCGAATAATGTGAGAATTCAAATTGCAGTCCGCATTTTAATGTTAGCATCATTTTGTAGGTTTCTAACATTTTTGCTGACACGTTTGGCAATTCAGATTGCAGAAAATCAGCAATTTCCACAAGTCTATTGGTATTTTTGTTGCTCGAATATTTTTTAAATTCGGCATATTCACCCGCCGCAGAAGTTACGATATGAGACATAATCTGTTCCGTCAAAATCTCCGGCGGACAGGCGGGATGTTCCAAATAACTTTCAGTATAATACCGCACTGCCCAATCTATGTCGGGATTTTCGATATTGGCGAAATGAGGCTTTTCTATTTTTTGATGCATAATTAGTTAAGGTTCTTTATATCCAAAAATGATTGTCGTTGCTTTTGTAATATCTTTTTATCCTAAAATCGTTGCCTTGGGTTACAAAGTCGTTTAGGGTTTTTATAACATTAATAAAGGCATCGGGATTTGCCAATAATTTCGCATTTTTAATATAAAAATTTACTTCTTTTTTATCGCTTAATATTACTTTTATATTGCTGCTTGGACGCTTAACTAATGTATTGTATTTCAGTCCTAAGGGGGTAAGTTTTGCTTTGAGAAGTGCCTCAACTGCGGCAACGGAAATCTTGTTCTTCATAAGATCTTTCTGTACCGCAAATTTTATGCGTTCGGCAATGGGTTTCCAAATCGGAATGCGGGTGGCGATAAACTCCACCACGTCGCAAAACTGCGGCATATCGTCGCCGGTGATTATACTTTCGCACCCGGAAAAGCCAGTGCTGTAATATCCCGAACGGAATGGTTCAAGGCAAATCACTCCTCCTTCGTGAAATTTTATGTACAAATAATCGAAACCTCGTGAGTCTTTCACCACATCTGCATATTTGCCGTGTCGCTCTAAGAGCGTGGCGCAAACGGTCTCAAAATCCATTTTTTTAGCATTGGCTGCAATCTCCCTGTTGCGATGAAGCCTCGGAAGAAAATGCGAAACAAACACCTGCACAACAAATTTCAACAGTATATTAGCATATTGATCCATATCCTTAGTAGGAGTGTTTCGCTTAGCCTCCTTAAAGCAATCGGATTCTATTTCGCGTAATTTTTTTGGGTCGAGTTCTAACATAATTAAAGGTTATATTAATTGAGAGTTCAATGAAATTAACTAACAAAATTGCTATGATTACCAAAAGCAAAATTATTGATTTTTTTTGTATTGCAGATGATTTTTGTAATTTTTTTTAAACTTTTTTTAAGGTGTTATATTAACAATTATTTAAACTTACTATAAATCTTAATTTATTAATAATCAAAAAGTTGATTAAAAAATGTTACAAAATTAAATATTGAAAGTTACAAAATCAAATGTCTTTAAGTGCAAATTTTAACAAACAAGCGACAAATTTTAACAAAAAATACTTTTTCCCTTAATATCTTAGCGACGTGTTAACCGCACCCTTTTTATTAATAATTACACTAAAATAAGCTGATTTTTTTTAATTAAATTATTAATAACTTTTTTGTATTAATAACAACTTTTTTAAAACCACAAATTATTAGCAAATGTATAAACAAAAAAAAGTGAAACAAGATGACTAAATTTTCAGAAAGATTATCAAAATTAAGAGAGGCTCACGAAAGCCTCTTGAAAAGGAAAAACGAGCCGGAGGAACTTTCAAACGGAATTTATACACGTTATAAATATCCCGTTTTGACAGCCGGACACGCGCCTTTGGAGTGGCGTTACGATTTAAACGAAAACACAAATCCTTTCCTTATGGAAAGAATTATGATTAACGCCGCTTTCAACGCCGGAGCGATTAAGTTTAACGGCAAATACTGCGTTGTGGCAAGGGTTGAGGGCGCGGACAGAAAATCGTTTTTCGCCGTTGCAGAAAGTCCTAACGGCGTTGACAATTTCAAGTTTTGGGATACGCCCGTTGTTATCCCGCAACTTGACGAGCCTGACACAAACGTTTACGACATGCGTCTGACCTCTCACGAAGACGGCTGGATTTACGGCGTTTTCTGCACCGAGAGAAAAGACAAGAGCGCACCCGAAGGCGATACCGTTATGGCGGTTGCCAACGCAGGAATTGTCAGAACAAAAGATTTAAAAACTTGGGAAAGACTTGACGATTTAAAATCATATTCGGGTCAGCAGCGCAACGTTGTTCTCCACCCCGAATTTATTGACGGGAAATACGCTTTTTATACTCGCCCGCAAGACGGTTTTATTGACGTCGGAGGCGGCGGCGGAATCGGTTTCGGACTCTCCGAGACTATGGAACACGCCGAGGTAAAAGAAGAAAAGATCATTGACAACAAGATTTATCACACTATAAAAGAGGTGAAAAACGGCATGGGTCCCCAGCCGATTAAAACGCCCGAAGGCTGGCTCTGTCTGGCTCACGGCGTAAGAAATACGGCGGCGGGTCTCAGATACGTGCTTTATATGTTTATGACCTCTTTGGACGACCCCTCGGAAGTGATTTATTCACCGGGCGGATATTTCCTCGCGCCCAAATGCAGCGAAAGGGTAGGGGACGTTTCAAACGTGGTTTTCTCCAACGGCTGGATAAAAGACGACGACGGCAGAATTTTAATTTATTATGCCGCCTCCGACACAAGGCTTCACGTTGCGGAGACATCTGTCGCCCAGTTGGTTGACTACTGCAAAAACACGCCTTCCGACAATTTCAGAAGTGATTTGTCGGTTCAGGTGATAATCAATATGGTTGAAAAAAACATGAGTAAATAAAATAAATAGTTTAACTTAAATTTTACAGATTATAATGGAAAGATTTCTAACAGGACGGTTTCTGAAAACCTTTTTGCTTGTAATCGGGCTTATATTTTTCTGCGGGTCCGGTTATGCGCAAAAATCGGTTACGGGAACGGTAACAGACGAGCAGGGACAATCTCTTCCGGGTGTCAACGTGGTTGAAAAAGGCACTACCAACGGTACAATCACCGATATGGACGGAGTTTATCACCTGAGCGTTTCAAGCGACAATGCCACATTGGTGTTCTCTTACATGGGTTTTGACAATGTGGAAATTTCTGCTGCCGGTGGTAGCAAATTTGACGTAATCATGCGCGAAGACACCAAAGCCATTGACGAGGTTGTCGTAGTCGGTTACGGAACAATGAAAAAATCAGACGTTTCGGGTTCTTCTATTTCAGTCGGCGCAGAAGACATTGAAGGTTTTGTCGGTGCGGGTATCGACCAAGCTCTTCAAGGAAAGGCTGCCGGCGTACAAGTTACTGCTAACTCAGGTCAGCCGGGCGGCGGTATGAACGTTTCAATCCGTGGTAACGGTACACTTTCACTCAAAAATTCACAACCTCTTTACGTTGTGGACGGAGTGCCTATTCAAAACATTTCACAGTCAGGTGCAGATGTCGGTTTGGGTGATGCTCTTGGTAACGGTAACGGTACATTCTCAGGTCTGTCAAACCTCAATCCTGACGATATTGAGAGTATGGAAATTTTGAAGGACGCTTCTGCTACCGCTATTTACGGTTCAAGGGCGGCTAACGGCGTTGTACTTATTACCACCAAAAAAGGTAAAAAAGGCAAAGCCAACTTCAATTATAACGGCACATACGGTATTGCAACACAGACAACCAAAATTGACGTTATGAATTTGAAGGAATTTGCTCAGTACCAAAAACAACTTTATAATGAGGGTATTGTTTCAACTCCCGATGTAAGTATTCTTGATCCTTCTTTGTTGGGAAGCGGTACAGACTGGCAGGATGCTGTATTCCGTACCGCACAAATGCAGAGTCATCAACTTTCCGCTGCCGGCGGAAACGATATGGCACGCTATTATGTGTCAGCCGGTTATTACAATCAGGAAGGTACAATGGAAGGTACAAGTTATGAACGTTTTTCTACACGTGTTAACCTTGATGCAAACCTTACTAATTGGTTGAAAGTAGGAACAAACACTTCTTTCGCTAAGTCAGAAGATCACTTAGGACTTACCAACTCGGAGGACGGTATTCTTTCAATGGCTTATCAAAGAACTCCTGATATTCCTATCCGTACTGTTGAGGGCGAATGGATGAACGGAACAAAAGAAGGTCAAGGCGGCAGAAATCCGTTGGAACAGGCATTGAGCAATAAAAACGTACTCAACCGTTATGACCTTGTTTCCAATCTTTTTGCGGAAATTAAATTTATTGAAGGGCTGACTTTAAGAACGGAATACAATACGGATTATCTTTGGTCTAACGCTCACCATTTTGAACCTTATATCTCTTACGGTTCGTTTAATCAGGCTCAAAACGAAATCCGCCAACAAAGCAACAAATCACTTTATTGGGAGGTTAAAAACTATATCACTTATTCCAAGACTTTGTTCGATGTCCACAATATCACTGCAATGGCTGGTCAGGAAACATCAGAATCCACATGGTCATATTTGTCAGGTTTTGGTACTGACTTGGAAAGCAATGATATAGAAGAAGTAAAACTTGCATCCAAAGCCTCATACCAAATTGGTTCGGGACACGGTTCAAGTTCAAGGGTGTCTCTTTTCGGACGTTTCAATTACAGTTATAACGGAAAATACAATATGACTTACACCTATCGCCGTGATGCTTCGTCAAACTTCGGACCTGAAAACCGTTGGGGTAATTTTCATTCAGTTTCGGCGTCATGGAACGCACATCAGGAGAGTTTCTTGCAGTCGGCTTTCAATGCTGCTAAAATATCTACTGCAAGACTCCGTATCGGCTGGGGACAGGTTGGTAACGACAATATCGGTTCTTACCTTTGGGGTGCATCGGGTGCAAGCGATGAAAATGCTCTTGGTGCAACATACCAAATTACAAACATTCCTAACGAACAAGTCGGTTGGGAAACTCAGACATCTTGGAACTTAGGTCTTGACCTTAGTTTCTTAAAAGACAGATTCAGTCTTATTGTTGAATTATACAACAAGGTGTCAAAAGACATGTTGATGACAATGCAACTTCCTTCTTATATGGGTACTTCCGGCAATGGTTCAGCGGTTCTTAAAGCACCTTCCGGAAACTTCGGCGAAATCAACAACAAAGGTCTTGAAATTACAGTTAATACCACCAACATCAACAAGAAAGGTTTTGAATGGACAACCAATTTCCAGCTTTCGTTCAACAAAAATGAACTCGTAAGTTTAAGCGGATCGGGTAATTCGGCAATTTATGGTGTAGGACAATGGACTGACCAGGTTGCTATTTCACAAGAAGGTTCTCCGCTTTACCAGTTCTACGGTTACAAAGTCGCAGGCGTTTATCAAAGTTATGACGACTTGCTTAACAGTCCGCGTGATGGCAACATTGATGAAAACGGTAATAAAACATTCACAAAAAGTATCAGCCGTTCAAATGGAACTTGGATCGGAGACCTTAAATATGAAGATATTAACGGTGATGGCGTTATCAACGAAAAAGACCTTACGGTTATAGGTAATCCTAATCCCAAATTTACAGGCGGTCTTACAAATACATTCACTTATAAAGGCTTTGAACTCGGATTGTTTTTGACCTTCTCATACGGCAACGACATTTACAACTACAACGGCCGCCGTCTTAATGGAATGGACAATGTCTGGATTAATCAGACAAAGGATGT
>JAEEXW010000087.1 GCA_016287995.1 Bacteroidales bacterium | reverse complement strand
ATCCCGACAAAGCAATTTTATGTTTCAAATATTCTTGCGCATATTTTGAGGCGGTGATTGCTTTCAAGTATTCAATGTCGGAATTGATGTAAGAATACTGAAAGTCAAGACGTTTAACAAAAAAGTTTTCCAACAACTCCTGCGGCAAAAATGCGAAATCAAATTCTCCGCCGAGAGTTTGAACCTTGAAATTGCCGGAGCGGTAAGTCTTTTGATCCGGCTCGTCAGCATAAATCACCCAGTCAATCATGTCCCTTTTCTCTGAACCAAAAAAGCGCAACTCATAATTAAAACCCACTTGACGGAATTTTACGCCCGCGCCGTAATCCACTGTTCTTTCGGGGTTTAAGTCAGAAGTTCCCTGAATGTTAGCACCCGAATAATACAAATCGGTGAAAGTCGGCATACGGAGTGCAGAGTTGACATTTAAGAAAAATTTCCAGTTTTTTGTCGGAACATACGATGCATCAAGCCCCGGACACCAACGCCATTTCCCGTCAAGAAACGTGTTATAAACCGCCGGAAACGCCAACGCAACAGTGAATTTGTCAAAAAGAAAATCATGCTCGCCGGTTATAGTAATGTTGGTTCTATCGCCGAGATGCGTGTAAAAAATATCGCTCTCAGAGTCAGTACCTCGTGTTTTACGATATTTTTCTTCGGGCAGTTCCTCGCCGAGTTTCGTGGAATAAATCTGCTCCGAACGCATTTCAAAACCGAGGCTCGTGCGTCCGAAACGGTTTTTTGTCCAAAGGTTAAGACCTGCGGTGCGCACTTGGCAAAGGTGGAAATTTTCGCCCGCATGAGAATTTTTGTGCCACTGGTAATGGTCGTAACGGCGGTCGGCGGCAAAAACGGGATTGATATGAACGCTGCCCGCCGTCAACTCCGCAGAGGCAGACATCAAAAAATGCTCGTTGCTTTCCCACTGGTCTTTTGATGCCGCACCGTAAAAAGTGTTGGCTTCAAAAGGCTTGTAAGAATATCCCGCCTGAATGTCCGCTTTAACGTCTTTTGAACGGTAACTTCCTCTGTAAAAGGCTCTTTTGATACTGTAAGCGGAATTTTCCGTGTCGCCGTCGTCAGAGATGTAACCAAGCGAAAGGTTGTGAATCAGACGGTTTGGTCTGCCGGAATCTCCGTAACCGGCGTTGTGCGAAAATGCAGTGTTAGCGTTAACGCCAAAATGTCCGTTGTCGCCGGCAAAAAGATTGACCGAGCCTTGAACGCCGGTTTTATAACCGGTTTTGTCCGGGTCGTCATCAAGGGTTACGATGTTGATTGTCCCGCAAAACGACTGCGTGCCGAAAACTCGCGCCGAAGGTCCGTCAAGAATTTCAATTCTTTTGATGTCGTCTTTTGAAACCGGAAAATCCGCGCTCAGATGTCCCGTATGCGGCGAAGTAACGTTAACGCCGTTGAGCAGGATTGTAACCTGGTCGAAAGTGCCGCCGCGCAGCGAAATGTCGCTCTGAACGCCGTTTCCGCGCTGACGGACATCAACTTTTGCGGCAAGTTTCAACAAGTCTTCAACAGTACTGACCGGCGCGGCAAGAATTTCGTCGCGGGTAAGAATTGTAACCTGCTGAGGTGTCTGCTTCTGCGAAAGCGGAACACGGTTTGACAACACTTTAATTTCTTGTAAATCAACGTTTTGAACGCTGTCGGTCTGAGCCGATGCCGCTGCTGAAAACACTGTCAGCGCGGCGGTAATCATTGCATAACATCTCATTTTTTTCCTCGTTGTTTTTAATCAAAACCCGCCGCAAAGGTAAAAAGGATTTTTACAAATTGTATTAAGGAAATATTATTTTAAGATAAAAAAGTAATAAAAAAATATTCGGTTATTATAAAAAAGGAATTTTTATATACAAAATATGGAAATTAATCTACGAAATACAGAAATTTATAAAAGCATATTTTTATTTCAACAATATTTGCTTTTCCTTTCAAAAAAACATATCTTTGCGCAAAACACCCTTAGTTATGAGAATTTCTAAACTTTTACTTACGGCGGTATGTTTTTCGGCATTTTCATGCGCGGAAAAACAGCTGCAACAAAACGATTTTATTTCGGATTTGATGTCGAAAATGACCCTGAAAGAAAAACTCGGTCAGTTGAACCAGCAGGTTGCCGGCGAAATCAATACCGGTTCGCCTCAAAATACCGAGTGCGGAAAAGCAATCACGGCCGGCGAAATCGGTTCGGTTTTTAACGTTATCGGCGTTGACAAAATCAAGGACCTCAAAACGGTCGCCGTCGAAAATTCACGACTAAAAATTCCGCTTTTAGTAGGCATGGACGTGGTTCACGGCTATCAGACGATTTTCCCGTTACCGCTCGGATTATCATGCACTTGGGACATCGAAAAAATAGAAAAGTCAGCAGCAATCGCCGCAAAAGAATCCGCCGCTAACGGTATCGCTTGGACGTTTTCGCCGATGGTAGACATCTCTCTTGATGCGCGTTGGGGTCGTCAGGCAGAAGGCGCAGGCGAAGACCCGTTTCTCGGTTCTGAAATCGCAAAAGCAATGGTCAGAGGCTATCAAGGCACGGATTTGAAAGCCGACGACAAAATCCTCGCCTGCGTAAAACATTTTGCTCTTTACGGTGCTGCCGAATCAGGTTTGGATTATAACACCGTGGATATGAGCCATTTGAGAATGTTCAACCAATATTTTGACCCATACAAAGCCGCCGTTGAAGCGGGAGTCGGCTCGGTTATGTCAAGTTTTAACATCGTTGACGGAATACCCGCAACCGCTAACAAATGGCTTTTAACGGACGTTTTGCGTAAACGCTGGGGCTTTCAGGGCATGGTCGTAACGGATTACGCGTCAATCGCCGAAATGCAGACCCACGGTTTGGGCGAATTGAAAGAAAACTCTGTCCGCGCCCTAAAAGCCGGAACCGATATGGACATGGTAACACGCGGATTTTTAAGCACTTTGGAGACTGCCCTCAACGAAGGTCTTATCAGCGAAGACGATATAAATAAAGCGTGCCGCAGAGTTTTGGAGGCAAAACAAAAGTTGGGACTTTTTGACAATCCTTATAAATATTGCGACGGGAAAATCCCTGTCAGCGTTACATATTGTGCTGAACATAAGGCATTTGCAAAAGAATTAACGGAGGAAAGTTTTGTACTGTTAAAAAACGAAAACAACATTCTCCCCTTAAAAAAACAAGGCACAATCGCGTTAATCGGTCCCTTGGTGGAAGCGCGTTCTGACATGGCAGGAACGTGGTCTGTCGCTCAGGATTTTTCCAAATATTCAACCCTGAAAGAGGCTTTTGAAAAATACTTAAACGGTTCTGCAACCGTTTTGACGGCTCAGGGCTGCAACCTTTTGGACAACGAAAAAACTCAAAACAGTATTCAGAAAGGCCACGGTACGGAACCTATTTTGCGTGTTGATGACGAAAAAGCGTTGAAAGAGGCTGTTGATATTGCTAAAAAATCAAACGTAATTATATGTGCGTTAGGCGAATGTGCGTGGATGAGCGGCGAAGGAACATCGCGTTCGGATTTGGAATTACCGAGACCTCAGAAAGCCTTGTTAAACGAACTTTTAAAACTTAAAAAACCGCTTGTACTGCTCAATTTTGCGGGTCGTGCAACCGTTTTGACAAAGGAAAGCAAAACCGTTCCTGCGATTATGAACGTTTGGTTCGGCTCGGAAATTGGCGCTGCACTTTGCAGTGTGCTTTGCGGCGAAAAATCTCCGTCTGGAAAACTCACAGTTTCAATGCCGAAATCCGTCGGACAGTTACCTTTATATTACAACACGTTGATTTCAGGGCGTCCGGTTCAAGACGACAACCCCGAATACATAATATTCAACTCTGATTATCAAGACGTTTCAAACGGTGCGCTGTATCCTTTCGGCTTCGGTATGAGTTACACGAAGTTTGAATATTCCGACATCACACTTTCCAAAACAGCGGTTTCAGAGAGTGAAAGTTTAACGGCAAAAGTAACGGTTAAAAACGCAGGAGATTATGACGGCGACGAAATTGTTCAACTCTATATCCGCGACATTTACGCTTCTATTTGCCGCCCGGTAAAAGAGTTGAAAGGTTTTAAACGTATTTCTTTGAAAAAAGGTGAAAGTGCGGAAGTTGAGTTTGAGATAACGCCGGATTTGCTGAAATTTTACAATTACGATTTGGATTTCGTTTTGGAAAAAGGCGAATTTGAAGTTATGATTGGAGGAAATTCAAGAGAAGTAAAAAGAGAAAAATTTGAGGTGAAATAAAGAAAGATGTACAAAAAAATTTTACTTGTGTTATTAGTTCTTTTGCCTATAATAACTTTCGGACAAAAGACTTTTCAGTTTGCGGAAAAAGACGGTCAAAAACTTTTTCTCGATGTTTATAAAGCCGAAAAAACGGACGAAAGAAAGCCGCTTTTGATTTATGTTTTCGGCGGCGGTTTTATAATGGGCGAAAGAAACGACACCGCTTTTTTGCCGTTTATAAAAAAGTTCAACTCTTTGGGTTTCAATGTTGTATGTATAGATTACAGACTCGGTCTGAAAAACGCAGGAGAGCCCGGAGCGTTAAATTTCAAACCGCTAATTAAGGCTATCGACATGGCAGTTGAAGATTTATTGTCGGCAACGGATTTTCTTTTAAAAAATTCCGCTGTAACGGGCGTCAACGCTTCAAACACGGTTCTTATAGGTTCGTCGGCAGGAGCGATAACAGTCTTGCAAACCGACTACAAAATGCGCAACGGTTATGTCCAAAAAGGCATTATTGACGAAAATTTCCGTTATAAAGGCGTTGTGGCTTTTGCCGGTGCAATCTTCTCGCAAAACGGACGTATACGTTACCGCAACAGCAGCCCCTCACCGACAATGTTTCTGCACGGAACAGCCGACAAAGTGGTAACTTACAAACAAATCAACCTTTTAAAATGGCACTTTGCCGGAACAAAAAAACTCGTCAAAAAGTTTGAAAAACACAATTATCCTTACTACGCATACCGTTACAGAGGCTTAGGACACGAGGTAAATTTTTTCGTGGAGCGGAATGTTGAAGACGTCTGCCGTTTTGTTCAGAACTATGTAATTGACGGGAAAAAACTAAAAAGCGATTTTACGATTTACGACCCCGACATCAAGGTCAAAAGCGTGGAAAGCACATCAGATTTATACAAAAATAATTAAACAAAAAAAGTTGTCCGGACGGACAACTTTTTTTATTGTTTATTTCTTCAATTCGCCGAGAACAACCTTTGCCCTCTCGGATGCCAACTCAAAGTTTGAACATACGTTTTGAGGATTAAGTTTCTCTATCAAGCCGGTTTTGTTGAGTTCCTGGAACACCGATTCGTTAACGCCTGAAAGAACTACTTTTACGTTGATTTCCTTCAAATCGTCAAGCACCGCGCTGAAATTTCTTGCTCCCGTTGCGTCCATAAAAGGAACGTGGCGCATACGGATAATCAAAACTTTTGCATCGTTGCCGAACTGACGGAGAGTTTCACGGTATTTTTTAGCAGCACCAAAGAAGAAAGGTCCGCTGATTTCGTAAACCTCAATGCCCTCAGGCAAATAAGAATAATTCTCCAACGGGTCGCCCGAATTTCTCTGAACGCTGATAACCTCGCTTTGAGAAGCCATTCTTTGCATAAAAAGCAATGCAGCCAAAACGATTCCGACCTCGATTGCAGCCGTCAAATCCACCAAAACGGTAAGGAAGAACGTTACGAGCAAAATCGTCATGTCATATTTTGAGCCTTTGCAAATCGAAACAAAAGACCTCCATTCGCTCATATTGTAACTTACGACAATCAAAACGCCCGCAAGACAAGACATAGGAATCATCTCGGCAAGACTTCCGAGGGCAAGCATTATAATAAGAAGCGTTATCGTGTGGACAATGCCCGCAACGGGAGTTCTGCCGCCGTTTTTAACGTTGGTTGCCGTTCTTGCGATAGCACCCGTGGCAGGTATGCCACCGAAAAGCGGTGAAGCGATGTTGGCGATACCCTGAGCGATAAGTTCGGTGTTGCTGCGGTGGTTGCCGCCAAGCATACCGTTAGCCACAACAGCCGACAAAAGCGATTCCACCGCGCCCAAAACGGCTATCGTTACCGCCGGCATCATATAATTCTGAATATTGGAAAAATCAAAGCCCGAAAATTCGATTGACAAGGTTGAAGGGATTTCGCCGAAAACACTGCCGATTGTAGTTACGGGCAGTTTCAAGACGTATGCCGCAGCCGTTACAACGATTATAGCAACAAACGAACCCGGAATTTTTGAAGAGACTTTAACAAAAAGCACTGAAATCAAAATCGTTGCAACCGTAAGAGCCAAAGCGTAAAAGTTTACGGAGCCCATATTAGAAAGCATTACGCCCCATTTGCCGATAAAATCCGCAGGCATTTCGCCGCTGATAGTAAGGCCCAAAGCGTCTTTTATCTGTGTGGAAAAAATCGTCAGCGCAATACCGGAAGTAAAACCGACTACAAGAGGATGCGGAATGAATTTTATAACGCTACCCATTCTCAGCAAGCCAAACAAAACAAGCAGCACACCCGCCATCATTGTGGAAATCATAAGACCCGAAAGTCCGTAATTATGAACGATGCCCGCCACAACAACGATAAAAGCACCCGTAGGACCTCCGATTTGAACGCGGCTACCGCCCAAAAACGAAATAAAAAATCCCGCAACAATAGCGGTTATAAGACCTTTTTCGGGGCTGACACCAGAGGCAACCGCAAAAGCAATAGCAAGCGGCAACGCCACAATTCCTACTATTATGCCGGCCAACAAGTCGGCTTTGAACATCTGTTTTGTGTATCCGTGCTTTAAGACGGAAAAAAACTTGGGTTTGAATACGTTTTCCACAGTAATTAGTGATTTAAAAAATTTCTGCAAAGGTAAAAAACATATATTTAGCGTTTTTTTAGAATATTTTAAGAAATTTTTAAATCACTAACCGCCGTTTTAACAATTATTTCACCACGTTGCCGTTCAAATGAAGTTCAAAAACGTTGTCGGGTGCGTCCAAAGAGGTGTATACCGTTACCGACTTGTTGAAAGTACCTAATTCTTTGGCGTCAAAAACCGTTGAAATAGTGCCGGTCTTGCCGGGCATAACGGGTGATTTCTGATATTCGAGTTTTGTACAGCCGCACGAAGCCTCCGCATTTGTAATAAAGACAGGCTTGTCGCCGGTGTTTGTAAATGTATAAACGATGGTTTTGGGTTCGTTTTGTTTTATGTCGCCGAAATTATACTCGGTAACCTCCCATTTCAAAGCGGCCTTTTTATCGCTCGAAAGTTCAGCCTTGCCTGAATTGCCCGAACCCGAAAACAAATCGCCCCATTGCGCAGAAGCATTCTCACTAAACATTGTCATCAATACGGCAACCAATGCCGTCAACAAAAATTTCTTCATAATTCTCAACTTTTATGTGTTAAACTTACATTTTATTAGACGTTATTTTTTCAAAGGTTGTTATTTTTTTTTTCGTAAAAATTGTTAAAGTCCGCTTTTAATTTTTTTTAACATTTTACTGCATTCAAAATTCACTTTATCTTTACACAATACATAAAAAATTGTAGTAATTTTGCACCCGAAAAACACAATTAAAACCAAACTACAACATTTAACTTTAACAAATTATTTGATAAAATTATGTTTAAATTCTTACTTTCCAAAATGCAGACCCCGCGCTGGGTTGTGTTCTTAATCGACACGTGCATTATCTCGGTTTCGATTTTAGCCAGTTACCTGCTAAGATTCAATTTCGATTTAGTAGAAATCATCAGTCAGAGTTTAGGAGTTACCTTTGCGATACTTGTACCGTCAAGGATTCTGAGTTTTGTGATTTCAAAGACCTATTCAGGACTTGTCCGCTACACAAGTACGAAAGACGCTATGCGCATTTCGATTACCATCATAACGGGCAGCGTGTTTGCGTTTACTCTGTCGGCAATCTTAACATACACTTTCGGACTGCCGAGAATACCGCTTTCAATCGCGATTTTGGACTGCATAATTGCAATGGCGGTAATGATTATTTCAAGATTTGTGGTAAAATCGCTTTACTTGGAGCACCGCAACTTAGATATGGATTCGATGCTCGAAAACGTGGTTATCTATGGTGCAAGCGAATCGGCTCTTACAACAAAACGCACACTCGACCGCGATGCAGGCAGCAATTACAAAGTTGTTGCTTTCATAGATTCTGATGACAGATTCAAGGGCAAAAGCATTGACGGTGTTAAGATTTATAAAACTTCTGCATTAGAAGAGATTATCGAAAAACACAACGTCAAAAGCCTTATTTTTGCCAACGATTGTCCGAGCAAATACAAGAAAAACGCAATTATCGAACTCTGTCTCAACCATAATATAAAGGTGATGTCAACTCCGACTGTCAACAATTGGATCAACGGCGAACTTAGTTTCAAACAAATCAAAAACATCAAAATCGAAGATTTGTTGGAGCGCGACCCCATACAGTTGGAAGACGACAAAATCCGTATGGAAATCTTGAACAAAACTATCCTCGTAACGGGTGCAGCAGGTAGTATCGGCAGCGAAATCGTAAGACAGTTAACGAGGTTCAATCCCAAAAAAATCATTGTTTTTGACCAAGCCGAATCTCCGCTTTACGATTTGGAACTTGAATTGAGGGAAAAACTCAATTTCGAGAATTTTGAAATCGTTATCGGCGACATCACCGACAAAGCACGTTTGACTGAGACTTTTGAAAAATACCGTCCCGAAGCTGTTTATCATGCAGCGGCATACAAACATGTACCGATGATGGAAAACAATCCTTCGCAAGCGGTAGCAAACAATGTAAAAGGTACAAAATATTTAGCGGATTTTTCCGTAAAATATAACGTTCAGAAATTTGTAATGGTTTCCACGGACAAAGCCGTAAACCCGACAAACGTAATGGGCTGCTCAAAGAGAATTTGCGAAATCTACACGCAGTCGCTTAATTCGATGTTTCAGACAAAATTTATCACGACACGTTTCGGAAACGTCTTAGGAAGCAACGGAAGCGTTATTCCGAGATTTAAGGCACAAATTGAAAAAGGCGGCCCCGTAACTGTTACGCACCCTGAAATCACGAGATTTTTTATGACAATTCCTGAGGCTTGTCAACTTGTTTTGCAGGCGGGAACCTTAGGCAATGGCGGCGAAATTTTTGTGTTCGACATGGGCAAGTCGGTAAAAATCATAGATTTGGCAAAGAAAATGATAAAACTTTCAGGATTAAGTCTCGGCAAGGATATTCAAATTGCATTCACTGGACTCAGACCGGGAGAAAAACTTTACGAAGAGGTCTTGAACGACAAGGAAAAAACTCTTCCGACAACCCATTCTCAAATCATGGTTGCAAAAGTAAGAGAATACGATTTT
>JAEEXW010000086.1 GCA_016287995.1 Bacteroidales bacterium | reverse complement strand
AGCAACAGACATATCTTGACCCATCGATATTAAAAAAATACACCCGCGAGGATTTTGTGTTCTTTTGGCACGAAACTCCGCACGACCCTGTTCAGAAATCTTGCCTGAGCCAGTGGTATGCCTGCAATTTTTGCGTTTCGGGCATAGAATATTTCACCACAGAGCAATATATGATGGCATCAAAGGCTTTGTTGTTCAAGGATTTGAATATTTATCAACAGATATTCCAAGCCAAAACGCCGCAAGAGTTTAAAAATTTGGGCAAATTAGTGAAAAACTACAACGATACAGTTTGGAATCTTCACAAAGACCGCATTGTTATCGAAGGCAACTACGCAAAATTCTCTCAAAATCCCGCATTGAAGAACTTTTTGCTCTCTACCGGCAACAAAATTTTGGCTGAGGCAAGTCCCTACGATAAGATTTGGGGCATTGGACTTGAAGAGGCCGACGACCGCGTCCTTGACCCTGCGCAATGGCAAGGCGAAAATCATCTCGGATTTGCGTTGATGAAGGTAAGGGATATGCTGAGAATAGAGATTATCTAAACATGAACGAAAACAATGCACGGGCGAAAAACTAACTTTCCGCCCGTGCGCTTTTTAGACAATTCAAATAATATTTACAACTTTTCTTGTTTTAATTTTTCAATATAATCGTCAATATCTTTGAGACGGCTTGGTATTTTTATGCCCTGAGGACAATGCGAAACACACTGATTGCAACCAATACAATGTGTCGCTTGACGTTTTTTATCAACTTTTCTGTCATAACCGATTAAGAAACGTTTGCGGTTTTCCGCAAAGTTTTCGTCCTGAATCGAAACCGAAATATACCCCTCGTTAACACACTTGTTGTAATGCGAAAACGACCCCGGAATATCAACACCGTAAGGACACGGCATACAATACTGACATTCTGTACACGGCACAAGCGGAAAGTTTACAAACTCGTCTGCAACCCTCTGTAAAAGAGCGTTTTCCTCCTCGGTACATTCCTGCAAAGGACACAAAGTCGAAAGGTTGTCCTCCAAATGCTCCATATATGTCATGCCAGAAAGTATCGTCAAAACGTTTTTGTGCGAGGCAATCCAACGGAAAGACCACGACGCAACACTGTTTTCGGGGATTCTTTCGCGTAAATTCGTTGCAAGGTGCTTCGGAAGTTTCGCCAACCGTCCACCCAAAATCGGCTCCATAATAAAAACAGGAATACCTTTTTCGGTTAAACGGTTGTAAAGATACTCCGCATCAGTGTTAGAAGGATTGATTCTTTTCGCGTATTTCCAATCAACGTAATTCATTTGAATCATCGCAAAATCCCAATGCCATTTATCGTGATTATCAACAAGATAGTCAAAAACTTTGACATCGCCGTGATACGAAAAACCAAGATTTTTTATTCTGCCTTCTTCGCGCTCTTTCAGCAAAAAATCCAAAACGCCGTTTTCGATATAACGCTTTTCAAATTGCTCCAAACCGCCCATACCGATTCCGTGAAGGTGCAGATAATCAATGTATTCCGTTTGAAGTTCCTTCAAAGAATTTTTGTACATCGCTATCGACTCCTCACGGCCCCAAGTCTGCGGCGCAAAGTTTGAAAGTTTTGTCGAAATGAAATATTTATTTCTCGGATAACGACTCAGTGCAATACCCATCGCATGCTCAGACCGTCCCTGACAATATGCAGGCGAAGTGTCAAAAAGATTTAAGCCGTGTTCTATTGCAAAGTCAGTCAAGCGATTAACCGTTTCTTGATCGATTTCTTCGCCACCGTTTTCCCTCGCACTGCGGTTGTTAACCGTAGGAAGTCGCATAAAACCATAACCGAGAACCGAAATTTTGTCGCCGGTTTTTGGGTTTATGCGGTAAGTCATTTTATCGGTCGGAATCTCCTTTTTTGAAGATGTTGACTGTCCTGTAATTTCTTCGGTTTTCTGATTGCCGCAGCCCATCATCGAAACCGCTGTAACGGCGGCAGACGCTCCCGCCATTTTCAAAAAATCACGTCTGTTTATATTTTTTTCTGACATTTTTTTCAATTTTTAATTATGAATTATGCATTGTGAATTACATATCACCGTGAACCTCGTTGCCTTCCACATAAATTGCAGCAAAAGGTCTTGCAGGACAAAGATGTTCACATGCGCCACAACCTAAGCACCTTTCAGAATCCACGGCAGGAACTTCTACCGAAGGATTTTCGGGAAGTTTTACCATCGTAATTGCGCCTGAGGGACAATGACTTGCACAGTTTCCGCATTTTACGCCGTCATTTACGGACAGACAGTTTGCTTTTATCCAAACCGCATGACCGGCACGGATTGAAGTTTTTTCTTCTTTGGTGATTTTTTCGATTGCCCCAGTCGGACAAACCTCTGAACATCTTGTACATTCAGGACGGCAGTATCCGAGTTCAAAACTCATTTCGGGCTGCATGAAATTTTCGATTTTTGACGAAGGTCTCAAAACGTTGTTCGGACATTGCGTAACGCACAACTGACACGCCGTACAATGCGAAGAAAAATTTCTCAAACTCCTTGAACCGGCAGGTTTTACGGGGCAGTCGCGGGCAGGGATTTTTTTGTCTTCGATAACAGCAAAACCGCCGTCAAACTGCTTTTCTTGTGCTTTTAACGCTCCCGAAACAGCAAGCAAAGCACCCGTTGCAAGAGTTTTTCTAAGGGCTGAATCTGAGGGCTTGTCTGTTTTTTGAGCAGAAGATTTTTGAACCGCATTTTTGGTAAACGAAATTGCGTCTTTTTTGCAAATTTCGATACAATTCATACAAGCAACGCAACGCGAATAATCAACAGTATGCGCTTTAAAATCAACGGCTTCGGCTTTGCAGTTTTTCTCGCAAAGACCACAATTAACGCATTTGTCAGCATCAATTTTGATTTTATAAAGTGATTTTGTTGACAAAAGTCCGAGAACCGTTCCGACAGGACAAACCGTGTTGCAATATCCGCGACCTTTTTTCCAACTCCAAATAGTTACAACCAAGAAAGTTACAAGAGCAACGCCGAGAGTTGCGCCGCTTTTGAGCCAAACATCAACACCGTAAAAAGCGTAACTGTCATAATGCTCTGCGGCTTTTGCTAAAAGGTTGTTAACCAGCATGTAAAGCGGCTGAAAAATTGAACTAATCATTCTGCCGTATGCACTGTACGGAGCGATTAAAGCCGCAATCGGAGAGAAAGCCACCAGCAAAACAACGAAAATGCCTAATATAATAAGGCGGGTTTTTCGCTTTTCCGGCGAAAATTTGAAACGGCGTTTTTTAAATTTTCCGGCTATTCTACTGACAAAATCTTGAAATACTCCCATCGGACAAATAATTGAACAATAGAGCCTTCCGAAAAGCAACGTCAACGCCAAAACAAATAATACAGCCCCGATATTTAGGGCTAATATTGCCGGTAAAAATTGAATTTTAGCCATCCAGCCCAAAAAACATTTGAGCGTACCGCTAAAATCCAAAAACATCAAAGTTATGCCCGCCCAAAACAGCAGGGCAAGCACGAAGCGGATTTTTTTTAACATATAAAGGAATGATTGTTTGAATTATCTTTTAACGTGCAAATATATAAAAACTTTTTTTTATTTTAAGAATCCCTCTTTATTTTTTAAATTTTTATAACTTCTTAACTCGCATTTTGCTTTTCCGAGCGGAAGTTTCAGCACAATTCTTACCGGGACGTAGTTTCCGTCGTTAGTAAACCACGCCACCATGTCGTCTTCGTTTTTGAAAGTTGCGTCGTTTTCCAAAACCGGCGAAAATTTTAGACATTCAAACTTTCCGAAATCAGTTTTCACCTTTTCCGTTCCCCGATAAGCCATTTTGAATTTATACAGTTCTTCATTGAACCAAGTCGTAAGGTTCATATATTCGTTTTTTTGGTATTTTTCGTCAAAAATAAATTTTCGCGAAAAATAAAACGCTGAAATTATATCAAGTGTATTTTCAGGCAGTTGATGACGTCCACTTTTCATTGAATAGACCACGCTCGAATCTTGAAAAAACAAATCTTCGTTGTATCTTTTATAATTATTTTCGGTAACATTTCTAACGGCTTTCAGTGGCAAACCCGTTACAATGTCAAAATAACTTTCATAAATATCGTAAATTTTGGCGAGTTTTGCAGCCACGCCCGTTGTATAACATTTTGCGACAACGTAAAAATAATAATCATAACCCACCGGGACGAGTTTCACAGAAATAGAAAATTCGCCGGCTTTTATAATGCCGTATTTCAAATCATAAACGAGTTCTTCTCCGGGCTCAAAAGCCGTGTTAACTTTATGCTCTTTAAGAATATCTGCGGCAGTTTTTTTCTGTGCGTTAGCCGCAACTACAAAAAAAGCCAAAAAAAGCGTGAAGATTAATTTGTTCATTTTAATTATCAATTTTGAAAATGCAAAGGTAAATTTTTAGAACAAAATGTGCAAAGTTTTTAACTTTTTACAACATATACAGAAAAAGCGGCTGCAACCCGTAAGGCTACAACCGCAAAACTTAATAAGTATGCTAAAAAATATTTACTCTCCCAATGTTGCCACCATAACGGCTTTGATTGTGTGAAGACGGTTTTCGGCTTGGTCAAAAACTATTGAAGCCTCGCTTTCAAAAACTTCGTCCGTAACTTCCATACAGTCAATATGGAATTTGTCGTAAATTTCTTTTCCCGTTGTGGTTTTTATGTCGTGAAAAGCCGGAAGACAATGCAAAAACTTCACGTTTTTGTTGCCGGTAAGTTCCATTGCGGCACTATTAATCTGATAGTCTTTCAAAAGCGCGATTCTTTCTGCCCAGACATCGTGCTTTTCGCCCATCGAAACCCAAACGTCTGTGTAAAGGAAATCGCAGTCTTTAACGCCTTCTTTTACATTGGAAGTGATTGTGATTTTTGCGCCCGTTTCAGAGGCAATTTCCTGACATTTTTTTACGAGTTCAGCATCGGGATTAAGTTCCTTAGGACCAACAAGGCGAAAATCCATGCCGAGTTTTGCGGCAATTATCATAAGCGAATTTGACGTATTGGAATGAATATCACCCAAAAAAGCAAATTTTATTTCGTTGTCTTTTTTAGAAGAATGTTCGCGCATTGTAAGCAAGTCCGCTAACGCCTGAGTCGGGTGAAACTCGTTTGTAAGTCCGTTCCAAACCGGCACGTGAGAATATTTTGCTAAAATTTCAACAGTTTCCTGCGCAAAACCTCTGTACTCTATTGCGTCAAACATACGACCAAAAACCCTTGCCGAATCTTCGACAGATTCTTTGTGTCCTAACTGACTTGCAGAAGGCGTAATATAAACCGTATGAGCGCCTTGATCTGCGGCTGCAACCTCAAACGCACAGCGCGTACGAGTAGAGGTCTTTTCAAAAATTAATGCTATATTTTTCCCTTTCAAACGCTGAGGTTCAGTGTGTGATTTTTTTGCTTTTTTCAAGTCGGCTGACAAGTCCAAAAGATAGTTGATTTCCTCAGTAGAGAAATCCAATAATGTGAGAAAACTTCTGCTCTTTAAATTTACCGTAGTCATCTTTTTCTGAATTTTTATGCCGCGAAGATACAAAAAAATACCTTAATATGCAAAAAAAGCGGAAACTTTTTACAGTTTCCGCTTTAAAATTAAGTTTTACACTTATGATTACTTGTCCAAAACGTTCATTGTATCAAGTACACCCAAGGTTTTCTTAACAGCCTGAGCCGAAGCATCGAGCAATGCTTTTTCCTCTGCGTTGAGGTTGAGTTCGATAACTTTTTCAACGCCGTTTTTGCCGAGGATAACCGGAACGCCAAGATACATATCTTTGTAACCATATTCACCGTCTAAGTAAGCGCAAACGGGAACGAGTTTTTTCTGGTCGCGGATAATTGCTTCAACCATGTAAGCAGCTGAAGTACCGGGAGCATACCAAGCCGAAGTGCCGAGAAGGTTAGTTAACTCTCCGCCGCCTTTTTTGGTTCTTTCGATAATTGCTTCGAGTTTGTCTTTTGCAACAAGGTCAGTAACGGGAACGCCACCAACAGAGGTAAATCTCGGAAGCGGAACCATTGTATCACCGTGTCCACCTAACAAAAGTGCTTGAATGTCCAAAGGAGTTACACCGATTTCTTCTGCCAAGAATGCTTTGTAACGAGCGGTATCAAGAGTACCAGCCATACCGAATACTTTGCTTGACAAGGTTTTAGCAGTCTTGAAAGCAACGTATGTCATTACGTCCAAAGGATTAGAAACGATGATAATGATTGCATTAGGAGATGCTTTGATAACGTTTTCGGTAACGCTTTTTACGATACCTGCGTTAACGCCGATTAAGTCTTCGCGGCTCATACCGGGTTTTCTGGGAACACCTGATGTAATAACAACAACATCAGAATTTGTAGTTGCTGAATAATCGTTGGTAACACCTTTGATTTGATGGTTGAAACCTGCGAGTGCAGAGGTCTGCCAAATGTCAAGGGCTTTTCCTTCTGAAATACCGGGTTTGATGTCCAATAAAACAACCTCGGTTGCGAGGTCTCTGCGTGCAATGGCATCTGCGCAAGTTGCGCCTACATTGCCTGCTCCAATAACTGTAATTTTACTCATTTTTATAGTATTTTTAAGAAATTCACTTAAATAGTGCCGCAAAGATAGAAAACAATTTGTTACGTTGTAATTTTTTTTGATATTTTTTTCAAAAAAAACATTAAAAAATTTCCTTGTATTAAAACAAATTATTTTATTTGCAATCAATTAGCAAAACAAAACATAAAAAAAGAACATGAAAAAACACACTTTTATAATAATCATTATAACTCTCGGATTGTTTTTAACGGTTTACAAGAGTTATTCCAACAACTTGAAAACTATGGATTTCAAAAGTTTATTCACAAAATCGCCCGCTACGTTTAATGAACTTTGGGCAGAGGTAAAAGCACTCGAAAACAAAAACAAAACCAACGAGGCTTACAAAAAAGTTAAGGAAATTTTAGCAAAGGCTAAAAAAGAAAAAAACTATCCGCAAATAATCAAAACATATATTTACAGTCTTGATTATCAAAACACTACGGTTGACGATGGTTTCTTTCCCGAACTTGAAAAAATGGAAAAGGAAATTTCGGATTTTCCCGAAGCCGACAAAGCCGTAATGCACTCTGTATTGGGACAAATTTATATGAATTACCTCAGAAGGGAATATTTTGCTATTTCCAAACGCACCGACGTTGAAGTTAAGGACGGCAACGTGAAAACTTATTCCACAAAACAACTTCTACGCACGGCAAAGTCGCATTTTATGGAATCCATAAAACCTGAAAGCGTGTTAAAAGAGAAAAAAATCGCTGATTATCAGGACATTCTTTCTGGTCTTCACCCCGACGAAGAACTTTGGCCGAGTCTGTACGATTTGGTTTTGAACCGCGCTTTGGACGAATTTTTTGAAAACGACATTTCGCGTTACGAAGTTTTTGACGATGAATTTGACTTCAACAACGAAAAACTTTTAAGCGGAAAAGACGAATTTTTGAGTCTGAAATTCAGCGGAAAAGAGTTGGAAAATTCGGCAGCATATCAAGCGTTTTTAATTCACCAAAAACTCCTAAAAGCCAATTCCGATGGCGATAACAACATCTTGGTTTACAACGATTTAAAACGTCTTTCGCACTATTACGGACTTTCAACATCGGAGGATAAAGACTTTCTTTATTTAAACACAATGCTTGATATTGAACAAGCGCAAAAATACACCGCCTCACTTATAAAAAGAAAGTGGCAAATCGCAAAATTTTACGAAATCCAAAAACAAAAGGTAAAAGCGCATAAAAAAGCCGAAGAAATTTTGGCACTAAACCCAAATTACAACAACGCAAAATATCTCATTCAAAATATTGAAAATCCGGGAGTTAACTTTTCAGGAGAAAATTTTGTGCCGTCAACACAAGAAATTGTTTTGAAATTAACACACCAAAATACCGACAAAATTTATATCCGTTTCGGCAAAATTTCCAAAAAATTTTATGATACGCCTGAATACAATAGAGAAAATTATTTAGAAAAATTTTCCAAGGCAATGACCGAAACTAAGACTTTTATTCACTCCGTTACGAAAAATCCAGATTATACTTCCAGCAAATCGGAATACAACCTTCCGTGCCAAAAACTCGGATATTATGCTGTTTTGATTTCCACTGACAAAGATTTCAAAAAAGATAACGTACTTTATAAATTTTTACAAGTAACTGATTTAATTACTGTTACAGCCAAAAATCCCGAAAACGCGGAAACTATTGTAAAAGTTTTGGACAGAGTTTCGGGACTGCCTGTTGAGGGGGCAACCGTTAAGGCTCTCGGCGAAGAATACAAAAACGGCAAATGGGTTTACAACCTTTACGGCGAAAAAATTTCCGACAAAAAAGGCGACTGCGTTTTCAAAAAAGACGAAATTAAGTTTCAGGGTTACAACCTATTTTTCACGGCGGAAAAAGGCGGGGATTTTTTGGACAAAAAACGTCTTACCATCTCCTCGGCGGTAAACCCTTACGAAACGCTACACCTGAAAATATTCACCGACAGAGCGATATACCGTCCCGGACAAACGGTAAAATTTAAAATCGTCGGTTACAGCAAAAACGGCCACAACGCACAAGTCATTGAAAATAAAAAAGTTACTATTTCGGTTCTTGACATCAACCGTCAAAAGGTATACAACAAAGCACTCACTCTAAACGAATACGGCTCGGCAGACGATAGTTTTGAACTGCCAACTTCCGCAGTATTAGGCAATTACACGTTCCGCGCAACAGAATTTGTGTGTTCGCATGATTTCAGCGTAGAAGAATACAAACGCCCGACTTTTGAAATTTTTACAAAAGAAAACGACAAACAAATTGCTTTGAATCAAGAAGTTATCGTTAAAGGTAATGCCCTCTCCTATTCGGGTGTAAAAATTCAGGACGCAAAAGTAAAATACGAGGTTGTAAGAATTCCGAAGTTTTACGGTTGGTGGTTTTTCGGCTATAATTTGCAAGAAAAATCCGTTGCAAACGGCGAGGTTAAAACCGACGAAAACGGCGAATTTGAAATCAAGTTTCCCGCAAAACCCGACAAAAGTCTGCCGGAGGATTTGAACCTTGTTTTCACTTACAAAGTAAAAATCGACGTTACCGACATAAATGGCGAAACTCAGTCAACAACACATTATGAAACAGTAGGTTACGCGGGAATTTTTATGAGCCGCGTTTTGAGTTCGGATTTGTATTTCAAAGGCAAAGACAACTTCTGCGACCTCGAAATTTCTGCTTATAACGCCTCATACGTACCCGTTGAATGTGATGTAGAAGTGATTGTCAAAAAACTAAAAAACTTTGATAAGCCGCTACCTGACAACGATTTATACAAGTTGGAAGAAGAAAAAGTCTTGAAAACGATGACCGTAAAATCGTCGCTGAAATTGGATTTGAAGTTTTTGGAAAACATGGAAGACGGCAACTACTCGGTTACGCTAAAAACCAAAGACGCTC
>JAEEXW010000085.1 GCA_016287995.1 Bacteroidales bacterium | reverse complement strand
TCGAGGCCGCCCTCAACAAACTCAAAGAGGCTCACAAATCCGGCGACCTCTCCGCAATCGACGCCGCTTCCGCCGAACTCAACACCGTGTTCCAGGCAGCAAGCCAGGAGATGTACAATGCTGGCGCAGGACAGGCAGGCGCACAGGGCGGTCCTCAGGCTGGTCCTCAGCAAGACACATCGTCTAACGCCGGTTCGTCGTCATCCACCACAGGCAACGGCGACAACGTAACCGATGTGGATTATGAAGAGGTGAAATAAGATAAGATTTGACACTTGATACAAAAAAGACGGACAGATTGGATTTCTACAATAATACAATTTGCCCGTCTTTTTTATTAACTTGAAACACGAAATGGAAGATAATTTTGAAAAGGAATTAATATGCAACAACAAGGGTGTTGAACTTTTTGTTTGTGCCTTGTTACTCGACTGCACAGAACCCTCTGACACAAAAAGGATTCACGTTGTAAAGGCATTTCGGTATTTGCTATCAAAAAAAATCATAAATAAAAATAACTACAAGAAATGCGATTCCAATGGTTATGCGACAATCGGAGAAACTGATTTTTTCAAAAAATTTCATCAGTTGCCTAAATATGCGCAAAGCGAACTCATCAGGATAATGAAAGAATACGTCGAAGAACTTACCATTGACGAAATAAATGAAGCGTTAAAAAATGAAAATGATTTTCAGTCTTTTAGAACGTTGGTAAGACGATTGAGCCAAGACGGAAGAAAGCAAATCAATACCTTTTTTTGCAAAAGTGGTATTTTGATGCGCATTAATGACATTTTGCTTTATGAGATGAAAATTAATTCAATAGATGTCGTCAACGATGTGCAAATAATATCTAAATTAATAGAAAAGCCAGAAGAAGATTTGCAAGAATTATGCGACAAACTTGACTACTATTGCTCAATAATCGATTTCAAAGAAGCCAACAACCATACAGAAGAAATCGAAGAACTATTGGACAACATCATCATGAAAAAACAGTTTCAGGATTTTATGTTTACCACCATTGGTAAAAAAGAACCAAATTATATCGATGTAAACTATGATGAATATCCGCAAGAAGTCGAAACTCTGAGCAACAAATTGCTTGTAACAATCCAAGACCAAACGTATTCCGAAAAGATTGGTGAACTTCTACAATTTGTCATAGACAAAGGATATTATACAGCAAATATAATTAAGTTATTTGACAATGGATTACCCGAAGAAGAAAAGGTAACATACTTTGAGACCAACAAGATTGCCCATGCGAGCTTTTTCAAAAGGATTAAACAATATTCAAGTAATGACAACATTGAAGAAATCTTCCGAAAAGCATTTGTCAAGGGCAAAGGGAAGGGAAAAGGAGATAGCATTTCGCTCAAAATGGGCGGCAACGAAGGTAACAAGGATAAACGCGCCGAGCAATTAGAGAAAAAACTCGACGAATTGTTGCCGATTATGGGATATTGACGGGATAATTACGAGATGTTGACGGGATAATTACGGGATGTTGACGGGATAATTACGGGATGTTGACGGGATAATGTGCATGAAATTGACATAACTTTGCATCGTCAATCATAGTGATTGTCCTTAGAAATTAAAACCATAACAAAATGAACAAGAACAAAAGCGGTTCATGGATCGCATACATTGGTTGGTCTGCATTTGCTAATTTTCTTTTGCATGGATTGGCAGGCAAAATGAAAACAGGTCGTGATGTCGTCAGAGTGTTGGCTGGCGGTGCTGCGACAGGGGCAGGACTTTGCGGACTCGTAAAAATCGCAGAAAAGATGTCGAATGATCATGCCAAAAAAACACTCCCGCCAGATAATGAAGACACAATGGATGTTGATAACCTGTATAAATTGGTGTACAAAGGAATACAGAAATGGGGAACTTTGCAGGAAACAGAATCACGACGACTGACGCCCTCTCAATTAGCTGAAGTGGATGGACTCAACTCTTGGGAAAAACAGAGAGTTGAGAACTTATACTATAGTGGGCAGTCGAATTGTGAGGTCATTTACGAATCAACTCCAGTAACTGGCGTCAGGAATGTTTTGTCCAATAGGGACGGATTGGCAGACGAAGTAATCACAAACTTCTATATGGGCAAGAAGAAGAAGCTGACATTTGATGTGAACCACCATCTCTCCACAGATCTTAACATCAATCCAACTTTCAAAGCATATTGGCGCACATATTTGAAGGCTGTTGGCAATTTCATTGTTCGCAGTGAAGACAAGAATTTTGAAGATTATTTCAAAGCAAATAACGATGTGCCCAGCCCCAACTTCAGTGTCCTTTCAGAAATCAATGATTTCGATTATTACGGACTGATGGGTGGAACACAACAGATAGAAGTTGAATTGGAAATTTATAGAATGGACACGTATCGTTATCTTGTCAATACTAAGATGTATATACGTGACACCTATGGTGCTGACAAAGATGACATCAAAGGTATTGTTGAGATGAAAGCACTAACACAAAGTCTTCCTGCATTCTACGTACTACAGAACTGTTTCGGCTGTCATCCATTCGTAACAGAGATAATTTACAAACATTCAGACATTATAAACATTGCAAAACTATGACACAAACATCTCGTCCTCCACTCAAGCAGCGTTCCCCATGGCTTTGGGGCTGTCAAACGGTATTTTTATCGTTTGTAGCACTATGTGCGCTAATAATAATAGTGAACATATTGTACAAACGATTCGACGGCTTCAGAATGTATCATGGCGAAATAGAGATAGAGCCATATATGAGAACCAAAAGCAAGGGTTACGATGGGTATTATTACGCCCGTTGCTATCGTGAGGCAATCGACACAGAAAAGCACAATCTGAAAAAGATACTGACTTTTTTTCAGGATTCGAACACTTGGAAGTGTCATTATGATAATTGGGTAGCATTACATAAGCACAAAACGGACTATCAATCGGATGGAGGAGAATTCTATTTTGAAGATTGTGAGTGTTATTGGGTAAGATATATGGAAAACAACCCTGAATATTTTGGATTTTTTCAAACATGGGCACACGAACCTGATGATATTCTACCTGAGTACACCACGAACTTAGACAACGACACTTTGATGACAATATCATTCCAATACACTAAGTTTGACGTGTACACATGGCAGAGATTCATTGACATAGTAGATTATGAATGCAACTCCAAAACTCCCAACCGAGTTTATAAACTAAAGAATCCCCAGACAGATTCGATAGAATGTGTCATCAAGACCAAAAGATTTCCAGAAGGATTTGGATTCAAGATGGAAATATTGTGATTTTTTTTTATTATGCCGTAACCAATTAATTGATTTAATATTTTTTAGTTATTTTTTTTAATGAAATGTACAACTTTTGCTAATTTTAAAAAAGTAACTAAGAAAGAAATATTATGAAAATAAAATTTTTATTTATCCTAACTTTTGTACTTCTTATTAACGGCTTTACCGCTGCTCAAAATGCGGTTTTCCCTTACAAAAGTCAAATTATAGACAAAAATTTTGAAGCGGCTGAGAGTGGAATTTTAACGGATTTGGCCGCCGAACCAAACGACTGCGCTTTGAATTTTGCGGCTGGAAGTCTTTTTTCCGACAAGAATTTCGCAAAATTCAACCCTCAAAAAGCATATAATTATTTTAAATGCGCAAAAATCGCTTACGACAAAACCAAAGACAAATCCAAACTTCTAAAAGCGGGTCTTTCGGCAACAAACATCAACAAAAAAATTCTTACCGTAACGCAATACGCTTTGGACGAGGCTATCAAAAGCAATTCAGCCGAGGCTTACGAAAATTTTCTTTCTGTTTACGAACTCGCGCCGCTCAACCAAAAAAAATTTGCCGAAAACAAAAGCATTGTCTACACTTTCCGCAAAAATTACGTTTCAAAATGGGATTATATTAAAAAATACATCTATCAAACGTATGATAATCAAGAATTTACAGAAATTTTAAAAGATTCGGCTTTTGCCCTTGCAAAACGTAATCCTAACGTTGAGATTGTAAAATATTGCTACATAACTTCCAAAGACCAGCAAAAGCGCGATTCTTGTGTCTTGATGATGCACAAGATTTATGAAAATTACGGTGTTTATAATTTCGACGATTTTTGGCGGACTTACACTTCGCCGAATTTCAAAGACCTGAAAGAAAAGGATGAAATCATAAAACAAACTTACAAATCCGGCAACAAATTTCTCCTCGCGATTGAGGCAGCACCTTCACGAATCGCTTACGATGCCCTTTTGGAACTTATCGCAGTAAGGCTCAAAAACAAAGACTACGAAGGCGCGTTATACAAAGTATCATCGTTTGCATCGCGTTTCAAAGGCAACAAAGATTTTGCTGACTTATTAAAAACTCTTCAACAACCTGAAAATAAAGACTTTAACATTTCCAAACTTGACAAAAACGATAAAATAGTTGCCATGGAAAACACAACCGACACTACTGTTTCTCCGGACGGCAGCGTTATGATTTTTTCGCAAAAAAAGCAATCTATAAACGAAATTTCACCGTCAAAAAATCTATTCATTTGTTTCCGTCTATCAGACGGTACTTGGGGCAATCCTCAGGAAATCAACGCACTAAATACTTCGTTTTCAGAAACTTCGCCCTATCTTCACCCTGATATGAAAACACTTTATTTCTGCTCCGACGGTTACGGAAACCTCGGCAAAAAAGATATTTTCATGGTTAAAAGGCTCGGTAACGATTGGGACAAGTGGTCAAGACCGAAAAATCTCGGCAAAGAAATCAATTCGGCTTTTGACGAAGATTATTTCAAGTTTTCGTACAACGGCATAAATGCCTATTTTTCAAATGTTAACGACAACGGCAACAAAAATTCTTTTGTCATAAAACTCAAAAACGAAGACAAAACCGAATTAGCCGTAACTTTGGTTACGGGCTTTTTAACAGATTCCAAAGGACACGCCGTCAGCGCGGAAATCGGCTGGGAAGACCTTGAAAAACACCAAATTATCGGACACGTAAAAACCTCCGCAAAAGACGGCTCATATACAATGTGCCTTCCTGCGGGCAGAAACTACGGCTATTTTATCGATGACAAACGTTTTTTCCCGACATCCGAAAACCTTGATTTAAGACAACAAAACCACACGTCAACGGTAAAAAAAGACATCACGGTTGTTAAAATTGAAGAAGTTATCATAATCGGTAAATCCATAATCCTGAAAAATCTGTTTTTTGACACCGGTGCTTCGGAATTGCTACCGACCTCAGTTTCTGAACTCGAAAGAATTTCAAAAATAATTCAAGACAGAAGCATTAAAGTTGAGATTTCGGGACATACTGACAATGTCGGCAACGATACTGACAATCAAAAACTTTCACTTGAAAGAGCCGAAGCCGTAAAGAAAGTTTTGATGTCTTTGGGCTGCGACTCAAAAAAACTTATAACCGTCGGTTTCGGCAAAACCAAACCGATAGCCCCTAACACAACCCCCGAAGGTCGTCAGCAAAACAGACGTGTAGAATTTCGTGTTATAAAATAATGTAGTTCAAATTGTTATAAAAAATAGCAAAAAAAACTACAAAAAAACTTTTAAAAATTTTGCAAGATAAAAAATTCTACCTAATTTTGCTGCCACAAAGGGAGTCTTATTCGACCAGCTCCTACAAATCCCCCAGGGGCGGAAGTCAGCAAGGGTAAGTGGTTGTAGCGGTGCGTTTTAAGTCGCTCCCTTTTTTTTATTTTATGGTTTTCTTACCGTAGATTAATCCTCCGACAACAGCAGTAAGCGGTGCGGTTAAGACCAAGCCCAAACTTCCAACCATTGTATGAAGAAATTCAGCCGAAATATAATTTGAGTTGAAAATGCAGACAAAAGGCATTCCTTTTGCCATAAATGCCATAAACGCAAACATAAATCCGCCCGAATATGCAAACAACAAAGTCGTTGTCATAGAGCCAATTACAGGTCTTGCAATTCTAAATCCCGATTTTATAAGTTCTTTTGCGTCGAGTTCGGGAAGTCTTTCGTGAATTTCGTCAACAGCGGCTGCAATGTCCGTGCTAACGTCCATCAGTGCGCCCGCTGCCGAAACGAAAACAGTTGAAATAAAAATTCCCGAAAAATCCAACTGAAAACCACCGTAAATCAACGCTTCGGAATAGTCTTGAACAGTTGCAGGTATTTTGAAAACGCCACCCGTTAAAACCGAAACCACAGCCGTAAAAACGATTCCGCAAAAACAGCCGCACATCGCAGTCAGACCTTTTTTGCCGATTCCCGAAACCAAAAAAATCACCGCAGCGGCAGTTATAAAAGTTATCAAAATGCTTATTAACAGCGGATTGTAACCGTAAAGATACATCGGCAGCAAAAGTTTCCAAAAGCAAAACGCCGTAAAAATAAAACTCAAAACCGCTTTTACGCCCGTAAAACCCGCAAACGCCAAAAGCGCAATCACAAACACTCCTACCAAAAAAAATTCAATGCCGGAACGATAAAAATCCTGAGCCTTTACGCTTAAAGGCTGTTTTGTGTTTTTATCTAAATTGATAACGGTAAGTGCTTTATCCCCGGAAGAAAAAATTTTATCTATGTTTTTTTGACCGTTCAAAACATTTTCCGCGCTGAAAATACTGTCTTTGAACGCGCCCGAAAGAATTTTGATTTTCAATTTTTGAGTACCGATTGTAACAACGGAAATTGTTTGAAGTTCGCTATCGTCGGTATAGAGAATTTCGCCTTTTTCATAAAGTATGTTTTCGGTAAGGGCGGGATTTTCAAAACCAGTGGGAATCAGAGCCAAAACTACGGTCATAATTCCCACGGTTAATAAAAAGATAAGATTTTTTTTATCCATTTAACAAAGTGCAATTCTATTTTAAACCGGCAACTTGCATAATAGTTTTAGGAATGTCGGTGTTGTCGATATAACCGTTAAGGATTTCAGAGCCGGGACCTGACGAATATACCGGCACGGGAAGCGCGGTGTGTGAATAACTTGCCCAATCAACGCCGGCTTTGTTGTCGAGAATGTGTGTCGCCGTAACGCAGATATAGTCGTAAGTACCGTAATATAAGTATCTTTCTTCTTTTGAAAGTTTTGATTCTTTTTTTGCGAGGAAATTGTTAACCTCATCGTATGCGGTTTTGAGTCGTTTCAACTCGTAATCGCTGAGCGGCAAAACAGTGGTATCGCCAAGTCCGAAATTCTTCTTAATCCACTCCAAAGTCTGCTCAAAAGTAGGCTTATTTTTGAAAAAATTTCTGTTTTGCTCCGAAAATTCTTGATAAGAAATAGTCTGGTTTTTCATAAGGTTAAACGCTGATTCATAATGTGTTCCCGCAAAACCTAACGTCAAACCACCACATTCGTGGTCGCCGGTAAAGACAATTAACGTTTCGTCAGGGTGCTGTTCGTAGAAGTCAAGCGCAACTCCTATTGCCTGATCCAAAGCAATGGTTTCGTAAACGTTTGACACTGCATCATTTGCGTGGTCTGTCCAGTCGATTTTTCCGCCTTCGGTCATAAGAAAAAAGCCTTTGTCTTCATTATATAAAACATCAACGGCTTTTTTAACGAAGTCCTTCAAAACCAAGCGGTTGTCGTCGCAAGTCTGAATGTCAAGATCTATATTATAAGGCAATGTAGACCCGTCATGAACTGTGTCCATATTTTTCGGAATCGTAGTAAAGATTTTGCCTGAGTTTTTGTTTAAAGCGTTAAACGCCTTCAAATCGGTTGCAACGGTGTAACCTTTGATTTTCAAGGAGTCGAAAAACTGCTCTTTTGTCATTTCCTTGTATTTGTCCCATTTCACGTTTCCGCCGCCGAAAAAGTCGAAATTCGATTTCAAGAGCCAGTGTCCGATATTTTCGTAACTATTTCTATCGTCTTCATGTGCGTAAAAGCAAGCGGGGGTTGCGTGGTCAATACTTACAGAGGTGATAACGCCGACTTTCATGCCGCAATCGCGAGCCATTTCAGCAACGGTTTTAAGGTTTTCGGTTCTTTCTCCGTTTTTTGAAATGGTGTTGATAGTGGTTTTATGACCGGTTGCGAGGGCTGTTGCCGCTGCTGCCGAACAAGTTATAAAACGGTTTTCGGCGTTTGTGGTTGCCAAGGCTGCGTTTTTGAAACGTTTTACGTTCATCTTATAACCTTCGCCGATATTGTAAATATTGCAGGTTTGAGTGTTGAACTGTGCCAAAAAATCCTTGTCATTGATTGCTTTTTCAGCCATCGTGATTTGTGGCTGACTCATACCGTCGCCGATAAAATAGAAAATGTATTTCGGCTGTTTGCCGTTGTAACCGCCGTCCGTTTTAGCAGTGTCTTTTACCGCTGAATTGCAAGACGTTAGCAATGCGGCTGCGGTTAAAAATTTGAAAAATCCGTTCATATATGCTTTGTGTTATTATTAATTGCGCAAATATACAAAAAAAAATACGATTTACGCCTCCTTTCTCAACATTTTAAAAACCTTGTTCGGAATGCCTGAGACGATTACCATTCCCATAATTATCGCCGCTAAAACTTTCAGCGCGATGATACCCGTTTGAAACGCCTTTGAAAAATTGTCGGAAATCATATAATAAATTGTCCAGTAAATTCCGATTCCCGGCACCAACGGCAACAAACCGCTGATTCTGAACACCGTAACGGGGCATTTTTTGATAACGGCAAAACACCGCGACAAAAATGTTATGACCACCGAGGCACAAAAATTGCTTGCAAAAGGTGAAAAACCGCAATGCGTCGTCAAAACAAAGCATGTAATCCAGCCTGCCGCGCCGACAATTCCGCCTGTATTGTAAAACTGTTTCGGCACGCCGAACAAAATTGCAAAGGCTATCGTGCCGAAATATCCCGACAAAAACTGAAACCAAACAGTTTGCGTTATCATATCAAAACTTTCTGTCATAATTCCAACCCTCCGAAAATTTTATTGAAAATCAGCAAAGCGGCGGCAACTCCCATTGCAATTCCAAAAAACACGACACAGGCATCAACAAGTCTTGTTGTCCCTGCCAAATAATCTTCCCCGACAATATCTCTGATTCCGATTGTAAAAGCCACTCCCGGCACAAGCGGTATTACAGCACCTATTATCGTATGTCCCAAACTTACTCCGATTCCGGCGTTGACGGCAACGATGCAAAAAGACGCGGCTAAAAACGAGCCTGCCATATTGCCTAAAAGTTTTGACATGTGCGGTGCGCTCACTTTGAGTACAAAAAGCCACAAAATAAGACCCGCAAAGGTTGAGACAAGACAGTCGCGAAGTCCACCGCCAAAAATTGAACAAAAAAATCCGCTGCCGATTCCAGAAGAAAGTATTTGAAACCAATTTTTCACAAATGGCATTTTATTAATCTCATCAAGTTTTTCGCCGGCTGACTCTATCGTATATTTACCCTCCTCTATATCACGAGACAACTGATTGACTGCCACCACCTTATCCAACCGTGAACCTCTCAACGGAATATATTTTACGTCTGCGAATTGTTCGGAAAAAGTGTTAGGATTGTTTTTTTTGAGTTTGCGCGAATTGCCGGTCGTAAAAATTCCGTTGCTCAAAACGTAATAATTACCCGTGT
>JAEEXW010000084.1 GCA_016287995.1 Bacteroidales bacterium | reverse complement strand
TCCGCAGTCAATCACCGCCTCATAAATCTTTTTGCCGTTGTGGTCAATCCATTCGGGCTTGGCTTGGGCGGTCTTTTCCTTTAAGAATGAGAACGTTACAAGGTAGCCTTCGGCGAGGTTGCGGGCGTCGAGGTATTCAGACAGTTGGTCACGACCCGAAATTTCGTATTCTGTGCCGTGCCAAATTTTTAGTTCAATGACGTATTCTTTACGGTTGTAGGTGATTACCAAGTCCATACGGCTGCCGTCGTCGTTTTCGGGTTCGGAGTAATAGAATCCCGTGCCGTTGATAATCGGTTTTAAGAAACAGATGAACATAAAGCGACCTTCACGTTCGAGAAACTCCGCCTTGTCGGTCTTTTTGCTCATCAAATCTTTGAAACGGTTGATAATCAAAGGCATATTAAGGTCGCCCTGTTTGGTGAGATAGAGCCTCATACCCGAGTCGGGCGAGAGCATATTGAGGTTGCTTTCCGAAACGAAATGGTTGATGAGAATCTGTTGAAAAATCAAGTTGTGGATTTCAACCCTACCTTCTTTGTTTGCCTTGATGATAGAAAACATATTGGCAAAGTCCATCGTCGGATTGTTGACATCAAGCGGAATCGAATAATTCTCCATCAACACAGCCCTGATAAATGCCTTTAACTTAGGATATTTGGCAAGGTTGTTAATCATACTTTCTGACAGATTTGTCTTTTTGGCGATGATGTTTTTGGCGGCTTCTTGCACGCCGTTCTTTGTCCAATCTCTGTCTAAATTCTCGTCAATCTCTTTGCATACCCCACTTACCAAAACAGGATACCCCGAAGTATATTTGTAAATCTCCTCAGAAATTTCATTGATGTCAAAACCTATATGGTTTTCACTCTCGTAATCGGCAAGCATTGTGCTGATTTCCTGAGGATTGAAAGTCATATCAAGTTTGTAATCGGCGGCAACATTCCACGGCGAATTGAATTTGTGTTCTTCTTCGGGGCGGATTTTTACTTTCATACTCTTGATGTCGTAAACGCCGGCAAGAATCACCGACCAAAATGTGGAATTGTCGCCAAATTGGTCTCGGTCGATGTATTTGCTTCGCAACATTGCCAAAAATCTCACAAACAATTCATTGTCAAGGCTTTGGTCAACCTCGTCAATCAAAATGACAACTTTCTTTTGTACTTTTTCACAAAACTCTGTTATCACGTCAGAAAAATACTTGAAATCAGGTTTTTCGGCCTGTTTTGCATCTTTCCAAAATTGCTCGTATTCTTCATTCTTGATTTTTGCCGCCTTGAATGCCGTAATCATATTTTGGCAGAAAAAATCGTAAAACGACTTATTATCCACCCAATTTGTCTTGTCGGTAGTTTCAAAACTCAGCGACACAACCAAATATTCGCCGTTGAGGTGGTTGTAAATCCATTTCAACGATGTTGACTTGCCAAACTGACGCGCACGGTTGATGGTGAAGTAGTTACCGTTGTTGATGAGACGTTCAAAAACCTTCATCTTGTTGGTAGTGTCCACCATATAGTGCCTTTTAGGATCACAAGTTACTACTGTATTAAATTGTCTTGCCATAACATTCAGAGTTTTATTTTCGGCAAAGTTACGAAAAATAATTTGTTCGGCAAAAACAAAGTTTTTAGGCTTATTTAATTGCCACTTTCCCCATACACAAAAAAATACAGCCGTCCGAATTACTCCGAACGACTGTAAACTTTCAATTTTCAACTTTCAATTTTCAACTTTATCTCGTTTTCAAGTATTCCAACGAGTTCTTTGCTAATGTGAAGACGTTGTCTTGATAGATATTGTTTTTTGGGTGGGCGGATTTGTCGGGAGTGCCGTCGGTGTTTTTCATCGAGAACTCACAGCCACCGTTGCCAATGCAGAGAAGCGTGCCTTTGAAATCGGTGTTGCCTTGCTGAGCCTCCCAAACGTTCATCTGACTTACCCAATCTATCTGACTGTCCCAAGTACCAAGCGGATAAATTCCGTAAACTTGCGTTAGAGCCGTATAGCAATCCTCATCTTGATTGCCTTTGCCGGTGAGCAACGACGGAATATTGAAATACAAGCAGTTATGGTCTTCTGTCCAACCCGGACCTTTGAAAGCGATAAGTTTTGTGCGGTCGGTTGCCTCTACTTCAAGACCTTTGTAAATCGGGTGCGAAGAATGGTCTTTGGTGAATTTTGAACCCGGATTAAGGGCAACAGCCATTTTCCAAACGTCGTTGTTGATACCGCCTTCGCCCATTCCAAAAGCATGGTCGTTATTTTTGAGATCGTCAAGACTTACACGTCCAAGATGTGCAGCGTAAACCGTTGCGTGCGACCACAATAGCAAACTTCCGCCTTCTTTGTACCAATCTTTAATGACGGGTGTTGCTGCCTCTACGTTGGCGGGCATTGTCCAAACGTCGGTCTCTCCTACCCCTTCCAAATCTCTAATCCAGAAAAGAACACGGAAATTGTTGATGTCATCAGCAGATTTCACATCATTGAAACTTACAAACTGAGCCGTCGGATAGGTCTCGTGAAGCCAAAGCCATGCAGAGGCCTCATCGTCATCGCCGTTTGATATAAGTTCGTCAGCATTAGCATAAACGCTCAAAAAGCCGATTGCAGTTTTTCCAATTTTCAGAGATGACGAAACAGAAGGCGATTTGCCTTTTGAATTTTCAGCAACAAAAGTAACATTCCAAACCTCCCCCGATACAACATCAGGTATCGTATAATTCGTTGTAGAACTATTGAATGTCTCGCTAATTGTTTTTTCGCCGTTAGTTGCCGTTAAGAAAACCTTGTCAGCATCTTCCGCTTTTTTCCATTCAACATAAGCATCGTATCCTCCGTCTTTTTCTACCTGCGACATCGAAATGCCCGCAACCGACGATGCACCCTCGCGCAAAAACGTTTTTACAACTCCTGACGAAATATTGTTTCCGTCTGTCAGTTTGAAAACAAACTCGTAGTTAACATTTGTCGGTACATTTTTGAGTGTAAAAGTATTACCATCAACCACTTCGCTGCCTGAAAGTGTGCCGTCAGCATAATATGTTACCATCATTTTCATTCCTGACGGATTGTTCCATGTAACAACATAGTCATCTCCTTGAAGCGAACCGCTAATTGTTTCGGCTGAGGGCGAAGTCAAAATCATCTCTCCGCCTTCCAAATCCCTGTCTTGACAAGATGGCGCAGCAAACAGGGAAAGTGCTGCTATCGTGTATATTAATCTTTTCATTTTAATTACGAATTTTAATTTTTCAATTGTCAATTGTCAATTGTGAATTGTCAATTTCTAATATCCTTTGTTCTGAGTGTAGAGACCCGGAACGTAGTAAAGTTGATTGTAAGGAACGGGATAAAACTCGTTTTTGCCCGGTGTAAAATGCGCATCTTTGTAATATTGAGCGTATTTCTGACCTTCATAAACGTCGTTTTGTTCGGTTTCAAAGAACTTGTTGAGGGTCTCTGAGGCTATTCCCCAACGACGGAGGTCGAAGTAACGCTGATTTTCCATCGCAAGTTCAAGACGGCGTTCAAAGCGGAGGCATTTGCGAGCAGAAACTTTGTCAGCAAAATAACTATCGGGATATAGTTCGATGTCGCAATAATCCTTAGCGTATTCAATGTGTTTGTTAATTGAATTTTTAGCACGCTGACGGATGTCGTTGATGATAGTTTTTGCTTCTGAAAGTTGATTTGTTTCGATTAAAGCCTCAGCACGCATAAGCATTACGTCGGTATAACGGAAAACATAATCGTTCATCGCAAAAGCCTGCCACGGATTGTTGAAAGTCTCTCCCTTTGAACGTTGTGGAACTTCTTTTAACGAAGCATAATAACCGTAAGTACCCGGAGTACGGCTGTTATCCTTTGTCATAGTGTATTCTTTTTCGTATTTGTATGGGAATGAAGGCATTCCGACAGTATGGAACAAACGCGGGTCGTATTTCTGAGTTGACGGTACACCGTTGATAGGATACGTATTTTCGTTGTTGAAATCATCTAACATCGGAAGTCCGTTTTTGGTCTTGAAAGCGTTTACAAGGTTTTGTGTTGGTTTGTGAAAATCCCAACCGCACGACCAAATACCCCAACAACCGTTGAGAAGATTGTTCCAGTTGGCACGACCAAATTTTGTATTATCATCTTTGTAATCAGAACATTGAACCGCAAAAACGCTCTCTTTTGAATTTTTGTATTCAGGCAAGAAAATGTCGCCAAAATCTTCCAAATACCCATACTGAGAATTTTTAACAACTTCGGTATATTCAACAACTTTTTTCATGTATTCCTGATTGATGAAACCTTCGCCGGTAGTAGCCTCATAACCATCGCCCCAAGCGATTGTAAGATAGCATTTTGCAAGATAACTTGCAGCAGCGATTTTGTTGACACGACCTCCGTCTTGTTGTTTTTCAGGAAGTACGTCGTATGCAGTCTGAAAATCAGCAATGATTTTTTTCATCAACTCTTCAAAAGAAAATTCGTCGTTTCTTACGCTTTCGTGAAGGTTGTTGCGATAAACTTCCTCATCAATCCACGGAATTTGGTGAAACATAATGAGAAGTTTAAAATAAAAATGCGCACGTAAGAATTTTACTTCACCGATACGAATTGCGGTGGTTTCTTCACCAAGAGTTTCTTTTCCGTTGTCTTCAAGGGCAACCAAAGCACGGTTGCAACGGCTAACAGCACGGTAGAGATTAAACCAAAGTTCGTCGAACTCGCCCGGAGTAGAAGTCATTGTACTCCAAATTTCCATCGGATGATAACCAGTATCAGTTGTACCAGAACCGCCTTTCAAAGCGTCGTCGGAGGCAACATCGCCATAAACCCAAAGGTTGAAAGGATAGTTGTACCAAGTATCGCCAAGCATTGCGTATGCGGCGGTGGTCATCTGTTCGGGATTTTCCATTGCAAGTTCCTCGCTGATAACACCTTCCGGTTTTACCTCAATAAAATCTTCGCAGCCGGAATTTGCAAGCAACGCTGCCGAAGCCAATATGATGTTTAAAAATCTTTTCATGTTTGTAATAATTATGAATTGTGAATTTTCAATTTTTAATTATCAATTGTCAATTATGAATTGTCAATTCCTAAAATCCTACTTGCAAACCAAATGAGAATGAAGTATAGTGCGGATATGCCCAGTTAGGAGTTTCAGGGTCAGAAACCGTAAACGATTTGCTCTTTATTGTAAAGAGGTTGTCGCCCGAAAGATAAACCCTTGCGCTCGAAATTTTAGCATAATTCAAAATATTTTTCGGGAAATTATAACCGATTTGTAACGTTCTGAGTTTCATCCAAGAACCGTGTTCAACAAAGTAAGTAGAAGCACGACCTTCATCGCCTGTGTTGTTGGTTGTTAACATCGGAATATCAGAGCCCGTGTTTGAAAGTGTCCAACCATCAAGCATACGGTTACCTTTGTTGCTGCCGGCATCTGTCAATGAATAAAAATCTGTTTGGAACTTTTGATCGTTGTAAACATCAACTCCAATCAAACCTTGGAAAAACATCGTCAAATCGAAATCTTTGTAAGTTAAAACGGCATTCAAGCCCCAAGCCAAATCGGGAACGGGATTAAAAATCCATGTTTGGTCATCACCGTTGATAACGCCGTTGCCGTCGATGTCGCGATATTTAAGACCGCCAAGACGTGCGTTTTCTTGTCCCGAAGATAAAACTTCTTCACGTGTTTGATACAGACCGTCAACAACATAGCCAACTCTTGAACCGTAAGGACGCTCGCTTTCAACGAGGTTTTCTCTTGTTGTATGAACGTATGAACCAGTTGTGGTTTCGGGCAAGTAAGTTACTTTGCTACGATAGAAATCAGCGTTGAAATTAAGGTCAAAGCCAAATCCGTTTTTATAGTTATGACGGTAGCCAACAGTGAGTTCCATACCACGGTTTTCGAGATTAGGACCGTTGAGCCAAGCAGCACCGCCTTCACCCATAGCACCAAGATAAGCGGGGTTAATCAACATATCTTCAACTTTCTTGATGTAAATATCGTAAGTTCCGTAAACATCACCGTTGAACAAAGAGAAGTCAAGACCGGCGTTGTATTGAATTGTAGTTTCCCATTTAAGGTTAGGATTTTCGGTCTGAACGGCACGGAAACCTGAGGGGAAAATTCCAGAGCCTTGAAGCAACAAGTCGTAAGCCGCCGACATATTTCTGTCGGAACCGTAATCGGCAACGTAAAGGCCGTAACGTGCTGTATTTGAGATGGCTTGATTACCAGTTTTACCCCAAGAAGCACGAAGTTTAAGGTCGTTCAACCATGCAACGTCAAAATGTCTCGACAAACGATAACCGAGTGTTGCAGCGGGAAAAACACCGTAACGGTTGTTAGAACCGAATCTTGAAGAACCGTCCCTACGAATCGTAAAAGATGCAAGAACGAGATTATCGAAATTGTAATCCAATTTTCCGAAGAAAGAAGCAAGATTGTAAGCGTCAGAAATACCTGTACCGCGAGTTGTGCCGGTTGCAGCGTTAGGCCACATATATTCGTAGTTTTCTACGTCAAACATCTCTGCGTATGCAGCAAAATCGTTGCGGCGTTGTTTGAAAAGTTCCATACCGACAAGAACGTTGAAATTATGTTTTTCAGCAACATCGAAATTGTAATTAGCAGTGTTGGAAAGTGTCCATTGAGTATTGTCAGCACCGCTTACAGTTGTGCTTGGAGTGCTGTTGTTAACAACGTCAGAATGGAAAGTATGATTAACAGAGTGAATAAAACCGTAATCGTAGTCAAGACCAAAATTAGAACGAATCAAAAGACCTTTAATCGGTTTGATGTCGATATAGCCGTTACCGAAAATACGCATAATTTTAAGGTCGTTGTCTTTGTTCATATAGAGTTCGCGCATAGGATTTTGACGGTCGCTCATACCGCCGACAGGTCCAGAGAATGTTTCGCCGTCTTCTTCATAAACGGGCAAGGTCGGAGACATTTTCAAAGCGTTTTCCATTGGAGAAAGTCCGCATTGAGAAGTGTGAGTCAAAGTGAAATTTTCACCTACCGTTACATATTTTCCAAAATTGTAAGACGTGTTAAGTCTTGCGGAAATATTTGAAAAATCGGTATATTTCAAAATACCTTTGTTGTTTTTGTAACCGACAGAAAAGAGTGCCGAATAATTATCGTTAGCATTTGAAACCGAAAGGTCATAATTTTGAGTGAAACCTGTTCGTGAAATTTCTTTCAACCAATCGGTATCGGAGAATTTCATAGTTTTTTTTGCGTTCATGTAGCCGTCGTAAAGACCGTCAACAGTGTAGTTTTCGGTTTGCATTGTAGCATTGTTGAAAGCGGAAATTTTCATACCGTTAGCGGCATTTAAATTAAGACCGTAATTTTCAGCATATTTAACGGGGTCAAGACCGTCGTTCAAAGCCGCCTGAGCCATTGCTGTTGCGTATTCCTTTGAGTTAGAGAGTTTCATCATATTCTGCTTGTTGTAAAACTGAGCAGTGAGGTTAGCAGAAAAGTCGATTTTTGGATGGTCTGACTTTTTACCTTTTTTTGTAGTGATGATAATAACGCCGTTAGCAGCGCGGCTACCGTAGATAGAGGCCGAGGCAGCATCTTTCAAAACCTGCATACTCTCGATGTCCTGAGCGTTGAGAGTGTGATTAAGGTTTGTTGTAGTCGGCACGCCGTCGATTACAAAAAGCGGGTCTTGCGACGAGTTGAACGAACCGACACCACGGATTCTGATAGTTCCGGCACCCATCGGCGAACCGTCAGAGGTGATAGTCATACCGGCAACTTTACCTTGTAATGCTCTCATCGGGTCGGTATCGGAAGAGTTTTTGATGTCTTCGGTTTTAACAACGGAAACAGAACCGGTAAGGTCGGATTTTTTCTGCACCGAATAACCTGTTACAACAATCTCGTCAATTTCGGCGAGATCTTCTTTAAGAATGATTTTCAGATTGTCAACAGCGACAACCTCCACTGTCTCGTATCCTATATAAGATATAGTGAGCGGAGTGCCTTGCACAACTGAAAGTTGAAAATTACCGTCAAGGTCGGTAATAGTACCATTGGTAGTTCCCTTTTCGACGATTGATGCTCCGATAATCGGGTTACCAGCATCGTCGGTGATAGTTCCGGAAATCGTGCTTTGAGCAAAAACTTCCTGACTTATCATAACGAGCAGCAAACACGTCAATAAATTAATAAGTCTTTTCATTTTTATTTAAAAGTTAAAAGTTAAAAAAATTTTAATAATTAATTTGCGGCTAAATTACGCTACCAATGGGAGATGAACTATAAAAAAACGAGCAAAACGTATAAATTTTGTTACAATGAAACATTTTTGAAAGGAATGAACGAAAAATGGAAGTAAAAAATAAACGTCTATGATTAGCGTTTTGCAACATCTAAATTATTATACAATCAATTATTTTTCTTATTTTTGCAAACATAAAATCATTATAAACCATTAGCAATATGAAAAAACAACTCCTAATCATCCCCGCCCTTGCGCTGTTGACATCGTGCGGAGGCGGACATCAGACTCAGAACAGCGGCACGACTACCGACACCACCAATGGTAAGGACGCAATTAATCGTGTCTCTACAACCGAAAAACCAACGGAAACTCCAGCAGAAATTACCGACATCGAATATACCGGCAAATACGCAATACCTGAATTGGTGTTCGAGGATTTGAAATATCAAGAAGTTGAATATCTGAAAGATGTAAAAGTACCCGAAGTTGTAAAAACCGCCAAACGAATTGTTATCAAAGGCGACCAAATAAAAATTTCTGACGGTAAAAACGAAACAGTCTGCAAAATCGACTTAGAATCGTCGTCAGAAGAGGCCAATCCTGACGGCTATTATTGGATGTACTCAATCAAAGATAATCAACCGATTACCTCTGGATTCTACATCGTGGCAGAATACGAGGAGGCATGTATTGCTCGCAACGAAGACCCTAAAAAACGTCCGATTTCACTATATTTTAGCGACGGAGCATGGCTCTATCCCAAAAACTTCAACTCTTGGGACAACCTTAAACGTAAAATCACCAAAGATTACCCCTCCGACGAAAAATACAACGAAGAACTTCAATACATCAACCGCGAAGAACCCGACCTTTCTGATTTGGAAGAAGATGGCGAGTACGCTTTTGACGGTACTGGCGTTGCAATGCAAGTTTGGAATATTTTGCTAAAAAGTTACGACCCGTTTGGAATGTTGTCGGAAGACGAAAAGCCGTCAGAAGAAATGATAGCCGAAAACCGCAAACATATCCAAGAAAAAAGCATTACCATTGCAGTATTCAATCCCGAAGCCGAAGCGGAAGGTTTTGAAGAAACAGTAGCATGTTATTGGCTCAAAAATGGAAATTGGATTATTCTTGACTATTGGCAATCGTTAGATGGTCCACAAAATAATCTCACGGTTTATGATTTTGACAACACAAATCTTACTCCGCACGATGATTATTTTCCACAAGACTTCTTGAAAAATGCCTATATTTCCAATATTTACAATGATAGTTTTATACTCAAAAAAGATGACAAATCAATTTTATATAGTTGGAACAATGAGAGGTTTTTAAATGAATAAATACGGCATTTTGAGATGAGTACATTTGCCTTTGCCCTTCCTATGCTGTTCATCTTCCACGATTTGGAGGAGATAATCGGTATGCGGCTTTTTC
>JAEEXW010000083.1 GCA_016287995.1 Bacteroidales bacterium | reverse complement strand
AGATCTTTTCCGAAATTTGTCTGCGGAATACCCGCAACATCAGGCACTTGCGGCAAAAGTTTGTAAGGATTTCCATAAGGCATAACGATAATCATCTCTTCCGCTTTTTTGTCGGAAATCATATTGTCGGCGATATAATTTGCACGTCCCACCTTATAATATACTTCTTCGGTGTCGGTTGTGCCGCTGATAAGGTAAAAAACAGGATACTTTTTGTCAGAATTTTCATTATAACTCGGCGGAAGATAAACAACTGCGTGGTTTACGGCGTTAAGAGTTTTTGAAAAATAACTTACGTAAACGATTTGTCCGTGCGGAACATTTCTGATGTCATGCGGCAATGAAGCATTTTTTGCGGGAATTTCCAAAAGGCTGTTTTTGAAACCTTCGTTCGGAAAATAACCGTCGCAGTCGGGATTCATAATGCTAACGCCATCAACGATAAAACAATACGGATACATATCAGGCGCAGCAGGTCCCAACGTTACCGTCCAAAGTCCTGAAACAGAATCTTTTACCATCGGATTTCTGCCGGCAAACTGAATGTCGGCAAAGACCTCTTTTGCGTTATCGTTTTTATAAAAAAACGTTACCGAACCGTCTTCGTTTATGACGGTGGATTTAAAATTGTTACCGCTCTCCTGAACGCTTGTACAGCCCGTCAAAGCGGCAAATGCTAAATAGAAAAATGCTTTTTTCATATTATTTTAAGGTTTACATGTTAAAAACAAATCAGCAACAAAGATAATATTATTCTTTCAGACCGCTTATTCGTCTGCGGTTTTAGATAATTTTATCTAACAAAAATCCTGATATTAGAATTATTACCCATATTTAAATTTTCTTTTGGAAAAACTTTCTAACAGTCGTAACTTTGCAATGTCAAAAATAAAGAAAGTTTAACCAATAAAAACATAAAGAAAATGAGTACAGAGAAAAAATTACATGTTGAAACATTAGCCTTACACGTAGGACAGGAACAAGCAGACCCGACAACCGATTCAAGGGCAGTGCCGATTTATCAGACGACATCATACGTTTTTAGAAATTCAAAACACGCGGCAGACCGTTTCGGACTTAGAGACGCAGGTAACATTTACGGTCGTTTGACCAATACGACCCAGAGTATTTTTGAAGAGAGAGTTGCAGCATTAGAAGGCGGCGTTGCAGGTTTGGCAGTTGCTTCGGGTGCAGCAGCAATAACCTACGCTTTGCAAAACATTCTTCAAAACGGCGATCATCTCGTTGCTGCCGACAATCTTTACGGCGGAACCTACAACTTGATAACGCACACACTTTCAACCCAAGGCGTACAGTATACTATTGTTGACTTCTCGGATTTGAAAGCCGTTGAAAACGCCATAAAACCCAATACAAAAGTAATTTACGGCGAAACACTCGGCAATCCTAATTCTGATGTTTTAAACATCGAAGGCATTGCAGAAATCGCTCACAAACACAATGTCGTTTTCATTGTTGACAATACTTTTGCGCCAATTTTGATTCAACCGTTGAAACACGGTGCTGACGTTGTAGTACATTCTGCAACTAAATTTATCGGCGGACACGGCTCGTCGTTAGGCGGCGTAATCGTTGACGGCGGAAGTTTCAACTGGAAAGCAAACGCTGACAAATTCCCGACCTTGGCAAAACCCGATCCGTCATATCACGGAGCAATATTTGCCGACGTTGCAGGACCTGCGGCTTTCGTAACCAGAATACGTGCGGTAATTCTCCGCGACACCGGTGCTACAATCAGCCCGTTCAATGCATGGATACTTTTGCAGGGCGTTGAAAGTCTGCCGCTTAGAATAGAACGTCATACTGAAAACGCTTTGAAAGTGGTTGAGTTTTTGAAAAAACACCCAAAAGTAAAAGCGGTTCACCATCCGTCGCTGCCCACACACCGCGACCACGAACTTTACAAAAAATATTTCCCGAAAGGCGGTGCGTCGATTTTCACTTTTGAAATCAAAGGCACTCAGGACGACGCTTGGAAATTTATCGACAATTTGAAAATCTTCTCGCTTTTGGCAAACGTTGCCGATGTTAAGAGTTTGGTAATTCACCCTTACACCACCACACACTCTCAACTTTCAGCGGAAGAACTTGCACAACAACATATCACTCCAACAACAATACGACTTTCTATCGGCGTGGAACACATTGATGACATCATTGACGATTTGACCCAGGCTTTTGATGCAATCTAAATTAAAGTCTAAAATTTCTTTTTTGACGGCTGCCCCGGAATAAGGCAGCCGTTTTTTTTCTCATTTAGAAAAGTTTTTTTATTTTTGCCTTGTAAACAAACAGTAATCATATTATGCCTGTATCAAAACATATTTCAGACCTTACGGCGTTGGCGCTGAAAGACAGGGTTTTGACTCTTGTTGAAAAACAGACCATCGTAAAGTCGGCTCTCGCGGAAGGCATTTCAGAGCAGGAAATCAACTCTTTCTTGGACAATGCCTTAAAAGAAAGACTCAAATCATACAAAAAAGAAGATTTGAAAAGTTGTCCGGTTTGCGGCTCTCAGATTCCTTTGATTTCAGACAACTGCCTTTTTTGCGGTAACTCTCTGACCAGCGGCAACGGTAACGGCAAAGTGATAAAAGTTTCCGGTACTGCCGCCAAAATCATCGAAGAAGAAAACAGAATCACCGCCGAAGAAAAACAAAACCTTAAAACCTGTCCCGACTGCGGTGCGCCGTATCCGCTTTTCAGCCATATCTGCGGTTTTTGCGGACACGTTTTGCACGCACCGGAAGATTCGGATTTGTATATCAAAAATCTGACGTCCAACATTGATGAATACATTGTAAGATTAAAATCCGCACCGAAACCGACGTTTTTTGACGTTCTGAAATTCAGGTTTCAAATCCTGATGCTTTTGGCGGCGGCACTTCTGCTTGTTTTGGCGTTTACACATTCGTCTGGTGCGGCGGCTGGCTGGTCAATAGTCTGCCTGTTGATTGCGGTTGTTGCGCTCCTTGCCACAAAAAAAGAAGATTCGCCGGTAGCAAAGGCTGACGCGGTTTATTACGACGCGCTTTACAATCAGGAGATGTTTTCGCGCACAATCGATACTCTTTACGGCGAAAATCCCGAAGCAAGACAAAGCCTGAAAGAATACGAAGACATAATTAATGTTATCCGGCAAAACAAAGACAGCAACCGCAAAAAAATCACCGTTACTTTTTTAACTCTGATAATTGCCGGTCTTATTCCGGTTTTTGTCAGACCAAATCCCGTAAAAAGTTATCAGGAAAACCAAAATAAATATTCGGAAATTTATCAACTCTCTGAGGAGAGAAAAACTGTCAGAGCAAACGCAGAAAATCCTGTTTCAGAGACACTTTCCCAATATTTGAAATGCGAAAGTCCGGCAACCGTCAGCATTGACGTTGAAAACGACAACAATGATTTAAACGATTTTAAACTGCTCGGTAGCGATTGCAAATTTCGTCTGAGAATCAGCGGAATAAGGCTTGTTTCTACAGGCAAAAAACTTCCTGATGCCAAAACTTCCAAAATCGCTGTTACGCTTTTTGATAAGAACTCTCAAACTTTGGAAACGGGTCTCGGTCTTACAGTTTTGGAAAACATTGATTATGACAAAAAAAGCGATGACAATCTTATTAAAGTTTTGGAAAACGGTTCGGGAAGTTATTACGCTGAATTTGTCTCTCAAAACAGCGGCAACAACATCAGGACTTTAAAAGAAGTCATGGACAAAATTGAGTATTTTTCGGTTACAACATATTAATTTATTAAGAAAATGAACACAGACAAAACATTTATCCAGTCGGTAAGCCGTCAGATGGAACTTTTGCTAAAAGACTACAAAAACCAGTATCCGAAAAATACGGGTGCGCTGATAAGGAACGGATTTCCGTTTATGCTGCTGATTGTAGCAGCGGTTGTTTTGCCGGTTACAACAGCGGTTTACGTTGCAACTACTGCTGATTTTGCGGTGTTTTTGGCGATGTTTTTTATAATTCCGGTGTTTTTTGTTTTTAGTATCATTCTGATTTTCAAGAACAAGCGTGAAAAAATTACGGACAAACAACTTCCGCAAAAAATTGAAAGCGCAAGAAAAAAACTTGAAGCCTATAACAAATATTCCGATGTCAGCAAATACATTGAAGGTTATAACAATCAAATCGCAAAAACGGACAACGCTAAAAAACAGTACCGCAGCACATTCCGCACAATATTTGCGGTCTTCTTTTGTCTTGCGGCTTTTTACACGGTTGAAAGAATTATTTGGATGAGAAATTTTGATTCTTGCACAAACCATTCGTTTAACGGTGATACAGAGATTCTCTGCTTGGAAAAGAATACTCCGTTTTTAGTGTTAAAACCTTTGAAAACAGACATTTACGGCAACTGTAAAGTTTCAGACAGCGGCATTGAAATATTTTATCAGGAAGATTATCTGGTTTTGAAAGAAATCAACATTTCGGGCTCTGACAGCGCGGATATTTTCCGCTTGATAATTACGGACAATAATGGAAACCGCATTGCGAACAGTCCAAAATTTATTTTCAAGGCTGACAAAACCGAGAAAATAGATTCCGAGGATTTTTGTCAGAAAAAGATGCAATCAGAAGACGGTTATAGTTCAAACAGTTTCAAAGCCTTTGAAACATGCCGCTATCTCAACAATCACAAAGACAAACTCGGTTTCGTAGTGGAGAAAATAAATTAGAAGAGAAAGAAATATACGCAAAAAAGGGACTATTAAAAAAGTCCCTTTTTTTATTCCGCCACGATTCCGACTTTTGAAGTCCCGTAACCGAAAAAATATCCGTAACCGCCTTCAATGTTTGACGGAAGGCTTTTGTCGGTGGAAATCACAAAGCCGCCGCCAAAATTCACCGCATTGGAATACGCCTGCCAAAATCTAAACTGAAAATCATCCAACCTGCAAAGATGAATCGAAACAGAATCACCGGCAGAAAAATTCGGCGATTCCTTGGAATGATAAACAGTGTAAGTTTTTTTGTTCTCCTCCACTTCATAAATCCCAAACAACGACGGAAACAGCCTCGTTTCAGTATTCCAAACCCGCGAAAAAAACATTATTTTCCCGCCCGGAGAAACGCCGTCCTGAATCTCAACATCAAAAATTCTCGCCGTATCGTCCACTGCCACAGTCTTGACATCCTTAATTTCGTACGGCTCCAAAATTTTCGTCTCCGCACTTACTTCCAATCCGTTATACTGCGCCGTCAAATAATAGGTCTTGCCAGCAACTCCCTTTATGTCATACGTTTTGAAAACCATCGGCGGATAATATTTTCTGTCAACAGACCCCGTTAAAACAACTGTCGTGTCGCCGTCCGAAAGCGTTATTTTTGCAAATTTTGCTACATAATCCGCTAAATTAATATCTTCCGCAACCTCAGGACTTGCAGTCAGAGTCAGCAAAACCACAGGATAACCGTCCGACTCTATCCAACCCTCCACAACAAGTTTGTTTTCACGCAAAGGCTGCAAACTTTCCTCACAGGAAAGCACAGATAAAAATACTGTGATTAAAAAAAATAGTTTTTTCATTTTTCCCTAAAAATTAACAGAATAACTAAGCGACGGCAAAAACCTGAACAGCGAAGTTTTTTCGCGGTAACGAATCTGATTTTTTTCCTTGTAAAATTTATAATACGAAAGTTCGGTGTTTTTTCTGCCGTAAACATTTAACACTGACAAGTTTATGTTATGCGTAACCAAAGAGTGCCTTTTGCCGCAAAATCTATAAGTTGCCGCAAAATCCAGCCTGTGATAATCTTTCATACGGGCTGAATTATGTTTGCCGTATTCCGCAATCATTTTTTCACCAATCATATAAACGTATTTTATCGGCGTTACGGGACGTCCGTAAGAATAATTGAAAAGCGACGACAAAACCCACTGCCTGCCGATTTTAACGCTCAAATTTACTTTCGCATTGTGCAAAACCTCGTTGGAAGACGGCAAATATCCGTCAGAAAATTTCCCGAATTTTCTGCGGGCATACCCCAAAGCATAACCTACATAACCCGTGATTTTTCCGCCGTTCTTCTTAAAAATCAAGTCAAAACCCGAATTATAACCGTTGCCTGTATCGGTATAATTTTCGGCACAATAATTTTTGGAAAACAAATCAAAAATGTTCCCGAAAAATTCGCTTTGCGATGACACCTTTTTATAATATGTCTCGAATTGCAACTGATAATCAGAAAAATCCTTCAAACAACTAAGCGAAAAAGAATTGGCTTTTTGAGGCGGAAGTTTTCCGCTTGCGGCAATCCAGGAGTTTGTAGAAAGTCCGACATCTGAAAAACCGATTTGGTGCAAATATTGGTAATAAATGGAATAATGCGCTGAAAATTTGCACGTCAAGGCTTCAAAATTAAGAGTTAACAGCGGAGAAAAATTTCCGTCGCAATAATCAGAATTGAAAATTCCGCTGTGTTTTATTCCTGCATGAAGATTTATTTTCGGAGAAAAAAACAAAACACCTTCCGCATAAAGTTTGGTTTCCGTGTCAAAAATTTCCGGATTAAGATTACCGCCGAAATCCGACTCCACGCCTTGCGGCTGAACAGCGTAATTCGTTACTGTAAAGCCGGAAAGTATTTTTATTTTGTCCGTCAAAACAAAAAACGACGAATTGAAATTAATTCCGTAAGCAGAAATTTCGCTCGGAACGGAAACTGTATTTTTTGACATCAAAAGCCTCAAACCGCTGCTGAATCCCGAATAAAAAACAGAAGTATTGAAATTGAAGTTGCCTTCGTGCTCAAACAAAAAGGACGACACCGAATTTTTCCAGTAAAGATTGAGATTAAGAGCCGAAGTTTCGTTTACAGAAAAATCATCATTGTTAACAAATGCATTAAATACCAATTTGTTGTAATAATTAAACTTGTAAACCGCCGTTAAATTGGCATCCTGAAAATTGTACATTGTCTCTCCCCGGCCGGTCTGCAAAAGTTTTTTGTAAAAAAGCGAAATATATGAAATTCTCGAAGAAGCATAAACTGAAAATTTCTTTCCGCACGGAACACCCAAAGTAAAACCCGAAGCCAACATTCCAACGTTAAAATCCCCTGTCAAATGTTTAAGAATCTTTTGTTTTGGCCGCAAATCTATCAGACCGCCGAGACGGTTTTCAAAATCCGCACCGTGAATGCTCTTTTCCAATGAAACGTCGGCAAAATGCGTCGGATTGCAAACCGAAAAAATTCCGAAAAGATGATACGGAAAAAATATCGGCGCACCCGCAATCCCGACAAACGTCTGCGAATAATCGCATCCCTGAACAGAAATACCTGAGGCATAATCACTTGAAGTACTTACACCGGGCAGCGTTAAAATGTATTTCATAGGATCTGCCTCGCCGAAAACCCTCAACGTGTTTGACAAACCTTCGGGAGAAAAAACAATTCTGTTGTTGTCTTTTATTGTAACGTTGTGTTTCTTTTCGGCTCCGATTGTGATTTCGTGGATTTCTCTGTGGATAACGGTATCTTGTCCGCTGACACTAAAAACGGACAATAAAAAAGCAAGCAGAAACAACGTCCTGCCTGCCTTTAAAAATATACCATGAAAAATTTTATTTCCAATATGCCTCATATTTGTCCCAAAGAGCCTCGCACTGATCTTCCGTATTAGCAAATCTGTCTTCGTTGAAATAGTCTTCAAAAGCATACGAAGTATTGTCGGCATTGAAATAAATTACGGGGTTAGCATCCCAATATTCTTCGCCACGCCATTCTTCTGTCAATTCCGGCAAAAATTTTATCCTTCCCTGTTCTACGTCAGAACCTGAAAAGAAAAACTTCACAACACAATATTTGTTCCATATATCACAAATCTTTTGTGCTTCTTCCTTGCTTTTCAACTCATCATAACCTTCCAATTTTGCATACTCTACTTCACTCTTAATCTGTACATTACCCATTATATTAACCTCTGCGGTAAAATTGTCCACATAATCCTGCATCTCCACATCTTCTTCGTCTTTCTGCGCAACTGTCTCAAAATGGTCTACATCGCAAAAACGGGTTCCCTTTGCGCTGCCAGTAGCCCAAATCAAAGTATTACCGTCAATAGCAACAGTCTGGTTGTCAGTAATTTCAGTGTTGGTAATTTTGGTATCGGAAGTAATTGTCAAATTAGCAAATTTTACAGAGGCAGTAGTTTTCATACTTTCCTGAGACTTGTAATTGACATCAAGAACGGTTTTAAAAAGTTCAGAACCTGCTTGCGTAAGGGTTATCGTTACACCGGCAGGCAAATCAATTTTGTATGTTTCTTCGCCGTCGTTGAAAGTCTCCTCAATCTTTCCGGATGCCTGAACCGCTTTGAACTCACAGTCTTTTCCGTTGCAAGTATATTTAAAAACAATGTCTGAACTTTCTGAGGTTTTTACCCATTCGTTGTCTTTCAACTCGTAAACACCGGTGTACTCTTTGAACTCCCAAACGAATTCCTCGTTTACGGTTGTTGCCTTTGAATACGCCTTTTTTTCAAGTGCTTCGGCAAGGTTTTTAGCATAAAGACCGGCGAAATTCTTTTTTGAAATCTCCTCGTCTTTGTCTTCATCCCAAGGCAAATTTGCATCGTCACAAATATTTGCAAAAGTATTCAAGGCTTCGATAAGTCCTTTTTGGTCTTCGGGTTTAAAAGAATTTAAGAAATCGGTGGCGTACGTTTGAAGTTGTTCTTTGGCTTTTTGGTTGTCCAACGCTTCTTTTACGTCGCCTTTGCCTTTCGGCTCGTTTGCGGGAGTAACACCGTCTTCTCCCTCACTGTCTTTGTGGCAGGCAGAAAAAGTAAGTGCTGCCGCCGCCAATAAATACACAATTTTTTTCATGTTTTTATAACTCTGGTTAATGTGAAAAATACGGGCGCAAAATTACAAAAGAAAAAACAAACACACAAAAAAAAAATTACCTTAAATTTCCGTGCTTTATAATTCCGCTGCCAAACTTGTCGCGCAAATTATCAATCGTACGGTCGAGTTTGTCTTTTTTAGGATTGTAAGAAAAAATGTCGTTTTGGGTTTCGGCGTTTGAAATGTTTAGCCTCAGACCAATCAACCTTAACGGCTGACCTTGCTGATACATATTTTTAAAAAGTATCAAAGCGGTTTCCGCCAAAGTGTCGGTAAAATCCGTCGGCGAAATTGTTTTTTGCTTTTCCTTGGTCTGAAAAGTCGGAAACTTAAATTTCACTGCAACGGCTGTGCATTTTTTGTTCTGCTTTCTCAGCCTGTATGACAGAATGTCTGCCATAAAAAGCAGCGTATCCTGCAAATACGTCCTGTCAAAAATATCCGTTTCAAAAGTCGTTTCGGTGCTGAGGCTTTTCGGGTCTCTTTCGGGGACAACTTTTGAATCATCAATGCCGTTTGCTTTCAGCCACAGGACATCGGCGGAAGGGCGGAACTCACGGATAAAAAGTCCGCGCGGAAATTCCCGCAAATCTTTTATCGTTTTTATGCCTAACACTTTGAGTCTCGGCATCATAGAATCGCCGACACCGGGAATTTTTTCTACCGGCAACGGGTCTAAAAAATCTTGAACCTTATTTTCGGGGACAAAAAGTTCGCCCATAGGTTTTGCTTTTCCGGAGGCTATTTTTGCGACGGTTTTGTTGACCGAAAGACCAAACGAAATCGGCAAACCGGTTTCGTTAATGATTTTCATTCTCAAATTATGCGACCATTCCAAAACGTCAAAATATTTGTCCATGCCCGACAAATCCAAGTAAAA
>JAEEXW010000082.1 GCA_016287995.1 Bacteroidales bacterium | reverse complement strand
GTTAAAATTATTAATCAAAAAAAATATATAGTTTAAAAAAAATGGCAGACAATAACATTCAGCGCAGTATCACCACTGCAACCGCAAGAAATTTGGCGGACACCACCAAAACCCCGCCGCAGATGGGGTCAATAACCCCGAGAATACTTTTAAAACTTCTCCCGTGGGTTCAGGTTCAGAGCGGAACATACCGCGTTAACCGTACAAAAGTAGAACTTAAGAAGGCTGAAAGAATTGAAATTCAGTATTTTAACGGCGTTCCGAGTTTCACTGCTAAAAATCTTCGTGCAATTCCTTTGTTTGCTAACATTGATGCGGAAATTGTTGCCGACCTTGCTAACAATTTCGTTCCCGTTTCTGTAAAACGTGGCGAAAACCTTATCACTCAGGGCAAAGACAAACAAAAATTCTTCATCGTTGCTAACGGTCAGGCAGAGGTTATCAGCACTGGTCTTCACGGCGAGGAGTTAAGAATTGCTTTACTCGGTTCTGGCGAGTATTTCGGCGAGGCTGACCTTTTGAGTGCAGCCGATTCAACGGTTTCTGTTCGCAGCGTTACGGATTCGGTTTTTCTTCAACTCAATACCCCCGTTTTGGAAAAACTCATCAGCGAAAGACCTAACTTCCGCGAGCAGTTCAACAATGCCGTTAACGATCATTTGCGTCTCAAAGCAACCGTTAACGACCACGGCGAAAAACACATCGACCTTGTCAGCGGACACGAAGAGGATAATATTATCCCCGAAACTTACATCGATTACGACGAAAATCCCTCCGAATATTCTTTGAACACTTTGCAGACCGTTGTCCGCGTTCATACACGTGTCAGCGACCTTTACAACCAGCCTTACAATCAGTTGGAAGAGCAGTTGAGACTTTCAATCGAAAGTATCAAAGAGCGTCAAGAATGGGAACTTATCAACAACAAAACTTTCGGACTTTTGGCACAGACTTCGCCCGGATACCGTATCAGCACACGTTACGGCGCACCTACGCCCGACGATTTGGACGAACTTTTGTCTTTGGTATGGAAAGAGCCTGCATTCTTTATCGCTAATCCGAGGGCTATCGCTGCTTTTGAAAGGGAATGTACTTGGAGAGGTGTTCCGCCCGTTTCAATCGACTTGTTCGGTACGAAAGTGATTACTTGGCGCGGCGTGCCGATTGTGCCGTCCGACAAAGTGGAAATCAAAGGTCAGTACCTCACAAACCGCGGCGTAGGAACTACCGAAATTATTCTTGTCAGAACGGGTGAGGCTTCACAAGGCGTTGTAGGACTTCATCAGGCAGGCATTCCGGGTGAAATCGCTCCGTCTTTGTCGGCACGTCTTATGGGTCTCGACCAGTACGGCGTTGCAAGTTATTTGCTGACAAAATATTTCTCGCTCGCAAGCCTTACCGACGATGCAATCGCCGTTTTGGAAAACGTTGAAGTGGGATATTATCACGATTACCAACACAGAAACCAAATTGAAAAATAATGTACGGCAGCGAGTTACAACAATACGCACCCGTTAACTTTGCAGGAGAACTGCCCGAAAACGATCGGGCGGTTTTTGAAAATGTCATCAAGAAATATTTTCCTGATGACATTCCCAATCCTTCGGCGCAGCAGGACGGCGGGAAGCGAAAATGCCTTCTCAAAGACGACGGCTTCGGAATCGGTATCCCCGAAACCGACCTTATAAGAAAACTTCATTATGAGGAAACCGACACTTTGAACTCTGAGGCTATACGCAAACGTTTTCCTATTCTGCATCAAAAAGTTAACGGACATGATTTAATATGGTTTGACAACGGCGCAACAACGCAGAAACCTATTAACGTGATTGACGGTTTGAGCGAGTTTTACAAAAAAGACTACTCCAACATTCACCGCGGGGCTCACACTTTGGCGGCGCGTTCAACCGACAAATACGAAGAGGCTCGTCAGAAGGTTGCAAAATTTATCAACGCACCTAACGATGAAAATATCGTTTTTGTACGCGGCACAACCGAAGGCATCAACCTTGTTGCAAAGACATTTTCCGAAAAATATCTTTTGGAAGGCGACAATGTGATTGTCTCTACGCTCGACCATCATGCAAACATTGTTCCGTGGCAGCAGGCTTGCAAATATCACAAAGCCGAGTTGAGGGCTATTCCCGTTGACAAAAACGGCGACCTCATACTCTCAGATTTTGAAAGACTTATAACTCCGAGGACAAAGTTTGTTTCTGTTGGTCATGTCAACAATACTTTTGGCACTATAAATGATGTTAAAACGATAATTCAGATTGCACATTCGCATAACATTCCCGTTTTGTTGGACGGTGCGCAGTCGGTTGCACATACGAAAATTGATGTTCAGGATTTGGACTGCGACTTTTTTGTGTTTTCGGGACACAAAATTTACGGACCTTCGGGCATAGGCGCGGTTTACGGCAAAAAACAGTGGCTTGAAAAACTTCCTGCTTGGCAGGGCGGCGGCAACATGATTAAAGACGTTACGATTGAAAGAACGGAATTTAACTCTCCGCCCGCACTGTTTGAAGCCGGAACGCCGAACATCGCCGATGCAGTAGGTTTGGGTTACGCTTTGGATTTCGTTAATAGTGTTGGAATAAGCAACATCGAAGCCCACGAACACGATTTGACGGAATACGCACGGACACAAATCAGCAGAATTTCTGGTGTTAACATTATTGGCAATCCGAGACACAGAGTCAGCGTTATATCTTTGGACATTCCGGGACTGCCCGCGCCTGAGGTCGGTCAAATGCTTGATAAAGAAGGTATTGCCGTAAGAGCGGGACATCACTGCGCACAGCCTGCGTTAAGGGCTTTGGGGTATGAAATGTCCGTCAGACCGACGTTTGCGGTTTACAACACAAGGGACGAAATCGACAGATTAGTTATTGCTCTTGACAAAATAGCAAGTCAAGTGAGGTAAGTTATTTTTGAGAGAAAATGAATTTCGTTTTTATATCGCCAAATTTTCCGAGGACGTATTGGCAGTTTTGTTTGAGGTTAAAGCAAAACGGTGTCAATGTCCTCGGTATTGCTGATACTCCATACGATAGTCTGTCAAAAGAGTTAAAAAACACTCTGACAGAGTATTATAGAGTTAATTCGTTGGAAAACTACGATGAAGTTTACCGTGGTGTGGCATATTTTGCTTTTCGTTACGGACGCATTGATTGGATAGAGTCAAACAACGAATATTGGCTAAAACAAGATGCACAACTCCGCACTGATTTCAACGTCAATACGGGAATCAAAGCCGACAAAATAGCCGCAATCAAGGAAAAATCCGCCATGAAAAAATACTATGCGGCGGGTAATATTCCGACTGCAAGACAGATTAAAGCGGTTGAAGGTTTTGAAAAAGTAAGAGCCTTTGCCGTGGAGACGGGTTATCCGTTAATCTTAAAACCTGATGTCGGCGTGGGCACAAACGGTACGTATAAAATCCTGAACGTTACGGAGTTGGAAGATTTTTTTCATAACGAAACTAATTTTCCCGTTTACGTTGCCGAGGAGTTTATCAGCGGCGAAATCTGTTCGTATGACGCCGTTATTGATTCTCATGGCGAGCCGCTTTTTGAATCGATGACCGTTTGGCCGCCGTCAATTATGGACATCGTAAACCGCAAACTTGACCTTTCGTATTATGTCGATATGAATATGCCCGAAGAACTTCGCACTCTCGGCAGACGGACGGTAAAATCGTTCGGAATTTTCAGCCGGTTTGTGCATTTGGAGTTTTTCCGTCTTGACTGCGACCGTGAAGGTCTCGGCAAAAAAGGCGGTTTTGTGGCTTTGGAAGTTAATATGCGGCCGGCGGGAGGTTATACGCCCGATATGATAAATTTTGCACATTCTACGGATATTTACAAAATTTGGGCTGACATGGTTGCTTTTGGCGAAAACCGTACTCCGCAAAACGGTGAACAATATTACTGCGCTTTTGCGAGCCGCCGTGATTTTTACCGTTACAAACATTCCCACAAGGAGATACAGGAAAAATACGCGTCTTCCATGGTGATGTGCGAACGTATGCCCGAACTTTTTTGGGCGGCGATGGGACAGCAAATGTACACCGTCCGCTTAAAAACTTTTGAAGAAGTTGAAAATTTTGTTACTTTTGTCCACGAAAAAAATTAAAAAAATATGGAAATCGGCTACATGAAAAAATACAGTCATAATTTGAACCGCGACATGGAGTACAAAACTTACGGTACAAGCGGACATCCGGTTTTGGTTTTTCCGTCTCAGGACGGCAGGTTTTACGATTATCAAGACTTTGATATGGTAGGTGTTTTGTCGCGTTTTATTGACTCGGGACAAATCCGCCTTATCTGTGCCGACAGTATCGACAAGGAAACGTGGTCTGCAACGGGCGGGGATTACCGCTGGCGCATAGAACTTCACGAGCGTTGGTTCCGTTACATTACCGACGAACTTATTCCCGATGTAAGGCATTATGATTCAGAGACTTTTATCGTAACGGGTTGCAGTATGGGCGGTTTTCACGCGGGAAATTTTTTCTTCCGCCGTCCCGATATTTTTGATACGCTTGTGGCATTGAGCGGCTTGTATTATGCGGGATATTTTTTCCCGAATTACAACGACGGTTTGATTTATGAAAACTCTCCGTATGACTTTCTTAGAAACATGCCCGATGACCATTATTATTGGAACGAGTACCGTAAACGCAGAATTATAATGTGTGTCGGTCAGGGTGCTTGGGAAGACGAATTGTTGGAAAGCACGCGGCAAATGGACGCTCTTCTGAAATCTAAAAATGTTCCCGCTTGGATTGACTACTGGGGCTATGATTCGGCTCACGATTGGGCTTGGTGGCGCAAACAAATCGTCTATTTTATGGGCGAGATAGTTAGCGGTTTTCAGGCGGAATATGTGATTTAATTTTTTGTTTAACTAAAACTTTCGTCAAGAAAATGAGTGAATATAAAACGGTTGAAAGCGTAACGGGGCTTGTGGGCTCAACACCGCTTTTACGGCTAAAACGTCTGACCGACGGCTTAAATATTTCGGCAGATATTTTGGCAAAATTGGAATGTTTTAATCCGGGACGCAGTGTCAAAGACCGCACCGCGCTTTCGATGATTGAAGCGGCAGAAAAGAAAGGGCTTATCGACAAAAATACCGTTATCATAGAGCCGACAAGTGGCAATACGGGTATCGGTTTGGCGATGGTAGCGGCAACAAAAGGTTACAAACTGATTCTTACGATGCCTGATTCGATGAGCATTGAAAGGCGCAGAATTTTGACGGCTTTGGGAGCAGAATTAGTTTTAACCCCGGCTTACGAGGGCATGCCTGGCTCTATACGCAAAGCCTTTGAATTGGCAAAGGAAAACGTCAATACTTTTATTCCGCAACAGTTTGAAAACGAGGCAAATCCGGCTATTCATTATAAAACCACGGCTGAGGAAATCTGGAACGACACCGATGGCAAAGTTGATATTTTTATTGCAGGAGTTGGCACGGGCGGCACAATAAGCGGCACGGGCAAAAAGTTGAAAGAGAAAAATCCGAATATAAAAGTTATTGCCGTAGAGCCGTTTTCGAGTTCGGTTCTTTCGGGACATAAAGCCGGTCCGCACAGACTTCAAGGCATAGGCGCGGGTTTTATTCCAAAAACTTTGGACACAAGAATTTACGATGAGATTTTCCGCGTTAAGGACGATGACGCATTTCAGACTTCGCGGGATTTTGCGACAAAAGAAGGCCTTTTGGTCGGAATTTCCTCAGGTGCAGCACTTTATGCGGCATTGCAGATTGGTCAGCGTCCCGAAAACAGAGGAAAAATCATCGTTACGCTTTTACCCGATTCGGGCGAAAGATATTTATCTACTTCACTTTTTAAAATTGATTAAAATGGCAAAAATTATAGTAAACGATAATAGTCAGGAAGTAACGCTTCCTTTAACTGTAAATGGTCTTATCTCTCTTAACGGCGTAGAGCAGCCCGATATGGTGAGTGTTCAGATAAACGGCGAGTTTATTGAGCGTGAAAATTTCTCTACAACTGAAATTAAAGACGGTGATACCGTTGATTTTCTGTATTTTATGGGAGGAGGACGATAGAGATGTACGATTTTACGGAAGAAGAACTTCAACGCTATTCGCGCCACATTTTGTTGAAAGACGTGGGCGTTGAGGGACAGGAAAAAATTAATAACGCCAAAGTTTTGGTAATTGGCGCGGGCGGTTTGGGTTCGCCGGTGATTTTGTATTTGGCGGCTGCCGGTATCGGTCATATCGGCATAATTGACGGTGATGTTGTGGATTTGAGCAACCTTCAACGGCAGATTATTCACACTACAAAAGACGTTAATTATTCAAAGGCGTTGTCGGCAAAGGAAAAGGTCAACGCGATAAATCCGCATGTTAAAGTTACTGTTTATCAGGACTTTTTACGTGCAGAAAACGCCATGGACATTATCAAAGATTATGATTTTGTGGTAGACGGTACTGACAATTTTCCGGTTAAATTTTTGATTAACGATGCGTGCGTAAAAGCGGGTAAGCCTTTTTCTCACGGTGGAATTTTACGCTTTGAGGGTCAGACGTTTACATACGTTCCGGGGCATAGTTGTTATCGTTGTATTTTCAACGCTCCGCCTCCTAAGGATTCGGTTCCGACGTGTTCTCAGGCGGGAGTTTTGGGTGCGATAGCCGGAATGTTGGGTACGATTCAAGCGGCTGAAACGCTGAAATATTTTACGGGCGTAGGAGAGTTGTTGACGGACAAACTCCTTATTTTCAACGCAAAAACGATGGATTTCAGAAAAATCTCCGTTAAAAGAAGAGAAAAATGTCCTGTTTGCGGAGAAAATCCTACAATTACGGAACTTATTGATTATGAGCAGGCTGCCTGCGATTTGCAAAACCACTAAACAAGAGAAGAAATGGAAGAAACACAAAAGAAAAAACTCTCGTTAATCGCTTTTTCGGGCGAGTTTGACCGTCTGACGGCTGTTTTTACGCTTGCAACGGGAGCGGCGGCAGTCGGTTACGAGGTGAACATATTTTTTACGTTTTGGGGGCTTGACGCAATCAAGCAGAAAAGGGGCAGAAGTTTTGTCGGAGGAAGTTTTCTGACAAAGATTTTTGGTTTTATGATGGGCGGACTAAAAAATACGCCGACGAGCCGTTTTAATTTTTGCGGTTTGGGACCGAAAATTTTCCGCTCTTTGATGAGAAAAAACAACGTTGCGACTTTGGAAGAACTTGTTGAAGCCGCAACTGCCCTTGGCGTAAACCTTTACGCTTGCGAAATGGCAATGCACGTTCTTGGTCTCAAACAGTCTGATTTTATTCATGAAGTAAAAGACACTCTCGGTGTGGCAACATTTTTGGAGTTGTCAGAGGGAGGAAGAACGATGTTTATATAGAAAAAAGTTAAGATGGAGAAAAAACAAATTTTGGCAAAAAATGTCAACCTTCTTGCAGAAATTTCTCAGCAGGAAAAGACTATGAAAACCGAGGGCGGAAAACAGCCTTCGGTTATTGTGATTGAAAGAATTATTGAACTGTTGAAGCAGATCATTTTTCCGGGGTATTTTGGTGCGGAAATTCGTAGTCGTGAAAGTCGTCTTTATCATGTCGGCGTTAGCATGGAGGCTTTGGAAAAAGATTTGAAAGAGCAGATATGTCTGAGTTTCAGGAGTTTCAAAGGCGAAGATGTAAAAGAGAAAACCTCCGACGAAATCGCTTTGAAATTTATTGACACGCTCCCCGAAATAAAAAGGGTGCTTTATACGGACATTGAAGCAATGTCAAATGCCGACCCTGCGGTAACGGCATACGGCGAGATTATTTTCTGTTATCCGATAGTTCAAGTAATGCTTCATTATAGGGTTGCGCACGCTTTGTTGAGGCTTGGTGTGCCGGTTTTGCCGAGGATAATTACCGAGATGGCACATTCAAAAACGGGAATCGACATTCATCCGGGAGCGCAAATCGGCGAGTATTTTTCCATCGACCACGGTACGGGCGTAGTTATCGGCGAAACGTGTATTATCGGCAATCATGTTACTTTGTATCAAGGTGTTACGCTCGGTGCTAAAAAGTTTACTTACAACGAAAACGGCACTCCTGTCAACACTCCGAGACACCCGATAATAGAGGATAACGTTACGATATATTCCAATTCGTCTATTTTGGGCAGGATAACTATTGGACACGATACTATCGTCGGCGGTAATATATGGCTTACCGAAAGCGTTAGACCGTATTCAAAAATCGTTCAGCAGAAGGCTGTTTCAGAGGCGTTTATCGACGGGGCAGGGATATAATCCTTTTACGGATTATATCTTGCTCTTGCGTAAATTGAGTTCAAATTGGTTATTTCCATAAGTTCTTTTAGCGTAACATTCGGATTTTTTTGCATAAAACTGCAAACAATTCCGAAACCGCAGAAAGAAGCCGCACCCGGCGCAGATTGATTTCCAAACGCGTTTGTGAAAGGTCCTTCACCGGTTAAATTTCTGATTAACAACGGATTGGTGTCAAAAAGAAGTTTTCTGTCGATGAGGTAAGTCCAAACATTGGATTCGTAAGTTTCTGCCCAGCGGTATTGATAATCGGAATATCCCCAAAGCAGAGAATCGGGCGTTTCGGGCAACATTGACTTTAAGAAAAATTGTAAACGGCCTTTGTAAATCATTTCGTTTAAGAGGTTGTCTTCGTTTTTCTCGTCTTTTGGGTATTTTAAGGCGGCTAACGTGCGGAAATAATCCACGGGCATCATCTCTTTTGTCATCCGGCGGCGTTTGTAGTTTTCGATTCCGTATTGTTCGTAACCGAACTCTTTTCCGAAATATTTGTCCAAGGCAAAAGCGATAATGCCGTCGGTCGGAAAAACAGACTCCTGAAAACCCGAAAACACCGTATAAATTTCAGGCAGCGAATCTTTTGGAAAATAGTATTTGTAATGTTTGAAACCGTTTTCAAAAAGTGCCGACAAGTTTTCGTCTGCCGGAAAAACCCTGTCGGTTTCCTTGAAAATGGAATTGAGTTTGCAGTAGTTGTAAAAATCCTCGTAATTGCTTATAAACGAGGACGATTCCACGCTTGTTAAGCCGGCAATACACTCAACGTAAAAGTCGAAAAACTCGCCGTATTTTTTCTTCAAATTTGGCAGCGAGTCGTAAACGTTTTCGGGTTTTATAACGTTGAAATCCCTGTCGAAACGTTTTAATTTTACATCGGCGTTGATGTTTGAGACATCAACGTTGAAATCGTTTTTGCCGCCGCACGAGGCAAGCAACACAGAAAATATAATTAAAAGTTTTTTCATATCGGTTTTATTAAATTCAAAAAGATTGATTGTTAATTACTTCCCAATGTCCGTTTTTGTCAGCACCAATGCGGCGGATAACGCCGTTTGATTGTAGTTTAGACAAAATTCTGCGAATCTGACGTTCTGATTTATTTAAATTTTCAGCCAATTGTGATGCGCTAATGTTAGGATTGTTACGGAGTAGCAAAATTACCGTGTCATTTACCCTGACATTTTCATTTGTCGTGTCATTTACCCTGTCATTTGCAGGGTCATTTCCATTTACCGTGTCATTTACCCTGACATTTACAGGGTCATTTTCATTTGTTTCCTCTTCGTCAGGGTAAAATTCTTCCATTGCTTTCACATCGGGTTCGTTGCCCAAAGTTGGAAGGGTTAGAAAAGTGCGGTCGTATTCTTCCTTGACAAAAATTTCGGGGTCGGTGTGATAAACCTTTTTCCAAACATATACAATGCCGTTGAGACCGCTACCGGCACGCTCGCCAAAACGAATGAACGAAAACATTTTC
>JAEEXW010000081.1 GCA_016287995.1 Bacteroidales bacterium | reverse complement strand
GGATAATGCCGACCGTATGTATCATCAAGCCTTGGAAGCCAAAAAAGAATCCGATTTAGCGCGTTATCAGGCTGAACTTTCACGTCAGGATGCGGAAGAAAGCAAACTAAAAGCCGAAAAGAATTTTATTCTTGCCGAAGAACAAAGACAAACCGCTGAAAAAGAACGTCAAAATGCACTTTATCAAATGGAACTGACAAAGCAGGCTAACGATTCGGCATCTCGGCTGTATTATGTTGCCCTTTGTAATGCGTTGTCAATGAAGGCTAAAAATCAATACGAGGACAAAAAACTCAATCTTCGCCTTGCAAAAACGGCTTGCGAAATGAATAGCCGCAGCGGAAACAATCAAAACAAAGCAGAACTTTATGACGCAATGCTTTTTGCATTGGAAGAAAATAATTATCTGAAACCTTTGACACTTTCTAACGGAGACCACGTTAAAAATTTCACTTTGGACGGTGACGGAAATATTTATGCCGTTGGAGAGGACGCAACAATTTCTAAGTACATAATTTTGACCGGCGGTTCTGTGAAAAAAGTGTCTGAAACTACTGATTTTCAGAGCAAAGTACCTGTTGAAAAAGCAGTTTTCTTGGATTTTAATAATGTGGTTATTTCCGCAAAGGACAAAAGTGCATATTTGGTCAACATTATATCCAAAGTCAAAACGAAATTGCCGCCGCATAATAGTTATATTAGGAGTGTAATTCCTATTTCTGACGACTCTTATTGCTTGGTAGCGGCGTATGTTAACGGTTTTGTTGATGTTGAGCCGTGGTACAAGGGTGCGGCTCCACGAGTTTCAAAGGATTTTCAAAAACAGATAACGGACGTTTATTTTCAGGGCGGGGGAGCAGTTTATGTTTTGTTTCATGACGGGAATCTTAAAAAATGGGATTATAAAAATGATAAAATTGAAGATATTTTACAGCCTTCAACGTCTCAAAACGCTTTTAAACTCTCGGCAGTTCCCGATAAAAATATGCTTTTGGTATGTTTCAGCGACGGAAATATGCAGTTTTTAGATTTGACGTCCGGAAAAATTACTGGCAGTATGGCAGTCGGTCATTCAAAACTTGAAAATATGCTTTACGATTCCAATACGGGGATTCTTGCTCTTGCCTCGGCTGACAAACGGATTTCGCTTATCAACACGAATGATTTTCAGGCAAAACCTTTGGTTATTGAAGAACACAGTCTCGGAAACAGTAAGGTTAAGGCGATGAGTTTCAATAATAAAGGCGTTTTGTTTGTATTGACTGACGATAATAAACTGCGTTTTTGGGATACCGACGTTAATACATACGCGAATACGCTTTTTGCGATGAAACTTGCCCCACTTTCAAATACGGAGTGGAATTGGATTTTAGGAAGCAATTTTTCAGAAAAATGATAACAGATTATGAACTTTACTACGCTTGAAATAATATTAATTGTTGTAACTGCTGTTTTGACGGCGGCGTTGCTTTATGCTGTTTTGAGCCGCAAAAAGTTGTTAAGAAAAACTATGCGGCGTTTTGATAAGCGTTATTCCGCTTTTTTAAGGGAATATGAAAGCGAAATCACACGCCTTAACGTTATAAATTCCGAACTTAAAAAAAGTTCTTTCCAAGAAAAGAAAACCGCGGCTGTAAAAGCGCAATTTATTGACGTTGAAAAACTTGCCGTTGAACAGAAAAAACTTGAAATCCAGCAGCAAGACCTTACCGAGCGCAACAAACAACTTTGGGATATGAGTGTTTCGATTGAAAAAGAGCGTCAGCATATTCAGAAACTTAAAAATGAAATCGAAGAGGCACATCAATCTGTTACGGCAAGTATCCGTTACGCAAAACTTATTCAAAACGCCGTACTTCCTTCTGAGGAAATCTTGAAAGAATCGTTTGAAGACGTGTTTTTGTTTTGGCGGCCGAGGGATATTGTCTCGGGCGATTATTATTGGATGAAAAGAATCGGCGATACCGTTATTTTCACCGTTGCGGATTGTACGGGACATGGTGTGCCGGGAGCGTTTATGAGTATGTTGGGCGTTGCTTTTTTGAACGAGATTTGCGTGGAGTTCAATTCGGAAACGCACCCCGCGCAAATACTTGAAGAAATGCGCAAAAAAGTTATGACCACCTTGAAACAAACCAACAATCCTAACGAACAAAAAGACGGTATGGATATGGGGCTTTGTATCTTGAATCTCGGCACAATGAAAATGCAGTTTGCCGGTGCAAACAACGGAATGTATCACGTTAGAGGCTCTGTACTCACTGAATATAAGGCGGTAAGAAATCCGATAGCAATTTATCCGAGGTTATTGCCGTTTGAGAATCACGATGTTGACATTCAGCACGGAGATTATATTTATATGTTTTCTGACGGTTTTGCCGACCAGTTTGGAAGTAATGAAAAGAAATTTACTTCGCGTCGTTTGCGGGAACTTTTAGTCAATATAAATGCCGAAACTAAGGTTGCTTCCCAGCAGGCGGTTTTGTTGAACAAGGCTTTGGAAGACTGGCGTGGGTCAAAAGAACAAATGGACGATATTTTAATCGGCGGATATTGCATAAGATAACCCAAAAAGAAAAACACGAAAGAAATGAAAGCATTTATAAAAATATTAATTGTTTTGTTAGCGGTATCGGTTTCGGTTTCGGCTGAGGCTCAGGTGGATACGCTGAAAGATTTGCCGCTGTTCAAAAATGCCGTTTCAGTCGGAAATTCTGACGGCGGAAATTCTGATGTTTCTCAAAACTCAGCCGCCGATACGGTCAGCGAAAAAATGCAAACGCTTTTTGAATTGTATTCCGCCGGAAAATACCGTGAGGCTTTGGAACTATCGGAAGAACTTCACGAAAAGCACCATCTTTCAAAAAAGGAAAATCTTTACCGCATAAAATACACTCTTGCCGCTTATAAAGATTTGGAATACAACCGTCAGGCTGACAGTTTTGCAAAAATTTACCTTCAAAAAGATCCGTTTTATACTCCTAAAGAAAGCGACCCCGTGTCATTCCGCGAGGTTTTGAGCAATTATTATACGAAACCGAAATTCTCGGTTTGGATAGCCGTAGGTAGTTTGTCAGTAGAGCCGGTTTTTGACACTGTGCGTTCAATCGTAGATCCTAAGAATGAAAATCCGTCGTATGAAATTAGTGCTGTTTCGGCGCAAATCGGTTTTGAGTTCAGACCTTTGAAAATACTTTCGGTAAGTCTTTCTCCTACTCTTAGCAGATATTCAATAGAGCGGACAATGGAGCGCACCGAAATTGCAACGTTTCGGTATTACGAAAAAAGTGCGGTGATTGCCTTTCCGCTCAGGATTGAAGCGGGTTGGTATTTCGGGCGTGAAATTTTTGTGCCGAGCATTTATGCCGGTGCGCAGGTGAAATATCTTCTGCGTTCCAAATTCAACGCATACACCGAAGCCCGCGGCAATTATACCGAAATTCCCGATAAAAAATCTGACAACGACTCTAAAAACCGTCTTAATTATTCCGTTCTAGGCGGTGTGAGGCTTAATTACAACAGACGGAGAATCACGTATTTTGCTGACATCGGGGTTTCATACGATTTAAAGCCGTACAACGACCCTAAAAAGAAATATTCAAACAATGAATTGCTTTATCAAAACTTGTATGTTCCCGATATGTTCAAAATGATTGATATGTATTATAGGTTCGGCATAAAAGTCAACCTACAATATAAGACAATCGCGAAATACGGTTACGGTTATTAATTTTTTTATATTTGAGAGATGAAAACAACGAAATACATATTGATATTAATTTTTTTGTCAGCGGTTTTTGCCTGTGAGGACACTATATATCCCGACCCGTTGCAAGAGCCTATAAAAGCCGTCGGACTAAATATAGCGGATTTTGACGTTTTGATAATGCCGGACGGTTCTTTGGCGACCGTTGTAGAAGATAAGAACGATAAAACGTTTAGAATTGCCGTTGTCTCTCGTAACGGAGTAGTGGATTATTATCCTGATTATATTCCGCTTACGGGAAAAAACGATAGTACGCTTTTTTATATGGACGTTACTGAAACGGGTATGTTTTTCGGTTATCAGCAGAGCGACGAAAAAGAAAAACACATTATTAAATATGACAAAAACGGCAAAATCATATATGAGAAAAGTTTTAGCAAAGACCTTCTCGTAACTGCGCTTTCTAACGGGGAATTGGCGTTGTTTGACCAAACGGAATACGGTCTTTATATGCATGTGATTGATAATAACGGCGAAGTAAAGAATTTTACGTATAGTATGGAAACTGATAACCATGATTTTCAAGGTGTGAAATCCTTTGAAGACAAAATTGTGTTGTATGATTATTATTCGTATTCGGTATTCAGAGCGGACGGCAGTTTAGTAAGTTCGGTTAATTTTGATTCATCATTTGTTTTTGTTGATATGCATTATGCTGACGGTAATATATATTTGTACGGTGGTTTTATTGACGAGTTAGGAAAAGAAGATATTGTATACCAATATTATATCAAGAAGATGGATATTTTCGGCAACGAAATTTATACGGCTTCGTTGCGGACTTCTTTCTTGTTTATTGATAAAATTACGGTTTACGACGGAGAACTTATAGTAACGGGTGCTTTTTTGAAAGATTCTGACGGTGATGAGGGCATGGGTGCAATTTTCCTTATTGACGATACCAGCGGCGATGTTAAGGACTCGGTAATTTTGGATTATAAGAATTGTGATGTCATGCCATATATCATATTGCCTGATAAATACGGGGAATATGACGTATTTACCATAAGACGTGATAATTACGACGATTGGACGGACTTTCAAAAAGGTGAATTTGGTATGGATAATGGCAGATTGTTTATTTATCATACCGACGATTTGCACAAACTACAAATGGAAAACTAAAATTAACGGGAAAAATGAGAAAGATTTTTATTATATTTCTGGCGGTAATGTTTTTTGCGGTCTCTTGCCGCAAAGAAGATGAAACTTCGCAAAGACAAGAGATTGCGGATTATGAGATTGTGCCTTTTTCAATCACCGTTGACATAGTGCCGATGGCAGACGATGTTAACGCTAAGGATTTGAAAAACACTTTTACAGAAGGCGACGTTATTGAAATTTCAAATTCAAAAATTTTGGTTGAACCTGCCGTGCTTACTTCCGAGGGGTGTTCCGGCAAGGATAAAGCGGTGTTTTCCGGCGAACTAAAAGTAAAGTATAACGCAACATTGACATTAGGGACAACAAAATTTACTGCCGTATTGAAAAACGGTAAACTCTATAACGAAGGCAGACCGTATGTTGATGTCAAGAGCGTTTCTTCGTTGAAAGAGGGTTTGGAAAAATACGGTTATTGGACTTGTGAAAATTTTGTATACAATAATGATGCAAGTATCAATTTGGAGCAGAAAACTATTTTCGTGGAATTTAATTTACCTGTCGGCGGTGCGGAAGTTTCGATGGTATTAGGTCGGGCGTATTCTAACAAAATACTTTCAAAACACGAAATCTTAGCCATACCTTTTGGTACGGAGTTAATAAGCGACCTTTTGCAGATAAATAAAAAATTAGACGAAGATGGGAAAAAAGTTTATAAAATAAACGTCAGTTTGCCTGAAAATTGTGTTCCCGGATTATTTTCGGTGGGATACAACAAACAGGTGTTTTTTAGTAGCGGCAATTTGCAATACCGTCCTAATGACGGTGCATGGCGTCTTGCACCTTATCAATATCACAGATGTTTTGCTTATGACGGAACGGAAGTCGGTGAAAATTATAAATTTTGGTCAGGTGCGAATGACTGGACTGACCTTTTCGGCTGGGGAACGTGGATAGAGGGCGGCTCTCCTGAACTGACAGCATCAAATATTGTTTATTATAATTATCCCGTCAATGAAAATGGTGTACTTATAGGCAAATGTGCTTTTGAGCCGGAAAAATGGTCAGTTCTTAGAGCAGCAGAATGGTTTTATTTATTAAATGATCGTACTGATGCAAAGTTGAAAAAAGGATTGGCTAAAATCGTAGATGTTGCAGGTTTGGTTTTATTACCTGATGATTGGACTATGCCGGAGGGTGTGCCTGATTTTCAAAATGATGCGGTCAATGAATATACTTCTGAGGAGTGGTCAAAAATGGAGGCGGCAGGGGCGGTGTTTCTGCCTGCGGAAGGCTATCGTAGTGGAATGAAAATTGTACTAAACAATTGGGGTTTGTATTGGTCTCCTGATGTTGCTGATGACGGAAAAGCAACTGCAAGGGTGATGGAATTTTTATCGAACGACATGTTTGAGACTGTAATTAGAGAAAGTCTGTATTTTGGTTGTTCTGTCCGTTTGGTTTGCGGTATTCAAGATGTTGAAATTGAAAATCCGGAGAATCCAGTTTCAAATGAAGACCGTTGTATGTTAGTACAATCCAGAGACTATCCGACCTACTCTTGGGATTCTCAGTTTTGGATTGTAACGAAAGACGGATTCAAAGCGGGACAGGAGTTCGAGATGTCAATGTCTGTCAAGGCTGATTATGAAGCGGATGTATTTGAACTGCAAATTCACAATAATCCGGGGGATTATGTTGACGGATTATCAGATAGCAATGTGTCCGTGCATTTTACGACAGATTGGAATGAAGTAAAATTGTCGGGCAAATTTAAATCTGACGGTAAATCTGTTGCCTTTAATCTCAGCAATGACCCCCGTGCAAACAAGTATTATTTTGATAATATTAGTTTTAAAATTGACGGGGTTGAGACTATCGTTAACGGTGATTGTCAGTCAGATGAGAATAGTTCTTTCTTGAAAAAAGACGGCGGTGGTGGTAGTTCATTCGTTAATTTTATTGCAAAGTCTTCTATTATGCCCGCTAAACCAAGGGAAGACCGCAAGATAGAACCGGGTGCAACAATTTATACTAAGGATTTTACTACGTTTACAGAATACCCATATTTTCATGGCGAAAATGATGACGATAATAATAATATGATTTGTCCGGAATTGAGTTCAGTAGACGGTTTTGTTTGTCCTCCTCAGTATAAAAAAGACGGCAGTCTGAAATGGTATCAGTTTTTTGCCGCTGCCGATATTAAGACGGAGAAAGGAAAAAAATATTCCATGAAAGTTGAAATAAAAGGCGATGAAGCAGGTTCGTTTGATGCAGAAATGCGTTGGAGTTGGACGGAAGATCCAATTTTTACCACGGTTGAATATAGTACAGAGTGGGAAACACGGGAGTTTTTCTTTGACGAACCTATCGGAGGCAATACTTTAGGTTTCATCATTTTTCGTCCCGGAGAGTTGCCGTATACGATATATGTCAGAAATTTAACGGTTATATATCAGGGTGAATGACGGCGCGAGTTACCGTGGGTGTAAACCCACGGTAAATTGTTCGTGAAAATTTATTTCCGAAAAAACTTACACACATTTGTCAGCCCGCATTTTTCGCAAAGCGGTTTTCTTGATTTGCAAACGTAACGGCCGTGAAGTATAAGCCAATGGTGCGCTCTCGGTAAGATGTCTTTGTCAAAACCTTTTTCTAACTGTTCTTCTGCTTGGGCGGGCGTTTTGGCGTTTTCGGTAAGACCAAGACGTGCCGAAACTCTGAAAACATGGGTGTCAACAGGCATAACTTTTGCTCCGTAAAGCACTGAGGCAACCACGTTTGCGGTTTTTTGTCCTACACCGGGAAGTTTTTTTAACTCTTCAACCGTTTCGGGCGTTTTGCCTGAAAATTCCTCAATAATCATTTTCGCGATTCCAAGAACGTCTTTGGTTTTGGTGTTTGGATACGAAACGGATTTTAAATACGGGAAAATCGTCTCAAAATCAGCATTATAAACCGACTTTGCGTCAGGAAAGTCTTTGAAAAAAACTTCTGTAACCTGATTTACGCGCTTGTCGGTGCATTGTGCTGAAAGTCTCACTGCTACAATTAGTTGAAACGGATTTTCAAAATGAAGTTCCGTTTTGGCTTCGGGCATTGCCTTGGAAAAATAATCCGTAACTTGTTGGAAAATTTTTTTCATACTTTTTCTTCATCGGGTGTGATGTCATCGTCCGAAAGGTCTATGATGCGCTGACGGACGGTTTTTGCAATTTCCTCAGGTTTGAGGCTTTCGTATTCCGAAACGGGGATAGGTGTGCCGTATTTTACTTTTACGGGTTTGGGCGTTAAAAAGAATCCGCCTTTGGGACTCAGTGCGTAAAGTCCTGTTAATCCTACCGGCAGAATTGGCACTTTTACGAGTTGCGCCATTTTACATGGAATCTTTTTAAGTTGCTGAATTTTACCTGTTTCGGAGCGGTGTCCTTCCGGAAAAACAAGCAACGAGGCGTTTTTTTCTTTCATGTTTTGAGCCGCTTTCTCAAAAGTGCGGAAAGAGGACAAAATGTTTTTCCTGTTAATTGGCAACGTTCCGTATTTCCTGATGAAAAATCCGTAAATCGGCCACGAAAAATGGCTTTCCGCTTCGATTCCGAAAGTGTAATTCGGCAGCGTGGAGCAGACAACGGGAATGTCAAAAAAACTAATGTGGTTTGGCATTATGACATACGACTGTTTGAAGTCAAAACCTTCGGGAAACTCACATTCAACCTTTATGAAAAGAATTTTGAACATCAATCTGAGCATCTTCTGTACGGTTTTGCAAACCGTTTCTGGTTTAACGAAAAAGAGTGCTATCAAGTTGATTGTCAATATGATAAATGCGGATAAAAACATCACCGTCCACATGTATATTGACACAAAAAATTTGCCTATAAATGTTAATACTTTCATCTTGAAAAAAATTTTTGCAAAGATAGACAAAAAAAAGATATAAAAAAACATTGATTTATCAGTTTTAGTTGTTATTTTTGTTTACGATAAAATTTGAATTATGAAGATAAACAATAATAGAAAAAACAGATTTTCTTGGGCCGGCGTTTTAAGACTTTCGCTTTATTTAATTGCTTGTATTATAGTTATATACGCAATTCCGAAAGAGAGTAAATTCAAATACGAATATCAAAAGGGAAGTCCTTGGCGGCATGAGAATTTAATAGCGCCTTTTGACTTCGGTATTTACAAAAGTGCCGCTGAATTGGAGGCAGAAAAGGCCGAAATCGAAAAAAATTCAAAACTTTACTTTGTTCAAAACGTTGACGTGCAGGTAAGCAAATTAGATTTGTTTCTTGCCGATTATGCGCAGAGTTTGGAGAAAAACGGTTTGAAGCCAGATACATTGTCTTTGGAGACGGTGAAAAATACTGATATTTTTCATCAGTTGAAAGTTTTTGTTTACACTACATTGACTAATATTTATGCCGGAGGTGTGGTTGACAACGAGCAACTTTTGATAAAGGACGGCGATAGTCAGGAGCCGCAAAAATTTATATGCGTTACCACCGAAAGTATTACCACACAGAGGCCTGTCAGCGGGATTTTTACCACAAAATCTGCATATCTGTATCTTAACAACGAGATGCGTAAGTTTTTTGCCTCTAATGTAAAAAAAGTTCGCGAGCAGGATTTAAAACCGTTTACTGCAATTATCGAACATCTTCAACCGGGCAGATGGATTGTCTCTAATCTTGAATTTGATATTGTGATGACTCAAAAAGTTATTGAAGAAAACATCAATTCAATTTCCTTGACGCGTGGTTTTGTTCAAAAAGGTCAGCGCATTATATATAAAGGTGAAGTAGTGGGAGAGGAGGAGTTTCAGATTCTTGAATCCATGCGCAAAGACTACGAGCAAAGCGACAGCAATACGGGAAAATGGTATATTTTGTTGGGTCAGACGTTGTTTTACGTTATGATTTTCAGTCTGATTTATATGTTTTTACGAACTTTTAGAAAGGAAATTTTTTATCAGACG
>JAEEXW010000080.1 GCA_016287995.1 Bacteroidales bacterium | reverse complement strand
AAATTGTCCAACTGTCCCTGAACCACGTCAGAATTTTCCTCAACTTTTACGTTGAACGAAATTTTAGGCTGCATAAGGTCGCCTTTCATGTTCAAAAAGCACCTTACGGGAACTTTCTTGTTGCGGTAACTTTCTTCCACCATAAGGTTGTAGAGGTTGACCTTTCTGAGCCTGTAAGAGGCTGACAAATCGACGATTGCGTCCATCGGGTCGCCGTTCCAACGCAGGGAGCCGCCGCTGGTGATGTCAAATTTTTTGCTGAGCATGTGTTGCATAGTAAAAAGATAATCTCCTTTTACAACGTTTAAAGTGCCGTACATATTGAAATCTCCCGAACCGCTGACATCAAGTCTTAAATTGCCTTTTGCCGAAACTTTGAGATTGTTGCCGCCCGATTCGTCCATCAAAACGTGAACCTCCGCCTCCGGGGTTACCTCCAAGTTAAAGTTCATTTTTATGTCCGACAAGTCCGCCTTCTGACGGTGGATTTCTGTGTCCGTAGACGGATTGGTAAAAGTGATGAAATCCCAATCTGCCGCTACTTCGCTCGCCATATAAAGCGGCAAAAATACTTGTGTGTTTTTATCGGTTTTAACTTTTGCGTCGATGTTGATCATGCGCGTGGGGTCGCCGGTGATTTTTATCACTCCCGAAGTATAAGCCTTGCCCCAAAACGCCGACGAGTCGGTTTCTTTCGCGTTCAAAACCATAAAATTCTTACAACTCAAATTTACGTCCATGTTGAAATTTGTAAAATTATTATGGTTCAAAATTCCGTCAAGATAGGCGATACCAGTTCCCTTGCCGCTGTAAAACTTTGTCTTTGAGAGTTTTATGAGTTTGTTGTCGAGGGTTATCGCCATGGAGTCGTTCAAATCGTACTGTGTGCCGAGGTACTGAATCTTGAAATATCCGCCGTGAAGCGTTAACGCCGCGTTTACAAGCGGGTCGTCAAGTTTGCCTATGACGCGGGCGTGTCCCGTCAAAAGCGAATATTTTGAGGTTTGAAGGTAATTTTCAAAGAACTTTTTAAAATAGTTCAACTGCAAATCGTTGATGTCAAGCCCCAAGTCCGCGCGTTCGGTCTTAAAATCGTAGTTGCCGTATGCCGCGATTGCTTTTATCGTGTCGTTTTTGCGCTTTAAAGTGCTGATATTAAGGGTTATAACAGAATCCATTTCGTTGAGCGAGGCGTCTGCCCTGAGGTTTTTCAGGTCAATGCCCTCGATGTTTAGTTTTTCGGAATTTGCGTGCAGTTCCACAACGGGCAGTCCGCCGTCAGTTAGACTATAAACCTTTGAAATAGAAAAATCTCCGCTGAAAAGTCCGCTGAACGAAAATCCGGGCAAAAACTTTTCCAAAATGCTGATGTCAAAATCCGAAATGCCGATTGAAAGTTTGTCGCCGGCCTCTTCGCTGATTTTGCCGTCAATTAAAAAATCATAGTTGTCGTTTTTCTCGTTTTCGCCTATTAAGGCAATTCTGAAATTGTCGATTTCATACGCCGTGGAATCCTTGGTTATAACCGACGGCAAAATCTTGAAGTCCGTGTCAAAAAAGTTGAAATCCGAGTTTTCAAACGCAAATTTCAAAGCGGGAAAACTGTTTTCCGTCTCTTTGGGCAGCATGTAGAAATTGCCTTTTATGACCGAGAGTTTGCCGCTTTCGTTGTTCCAGCCGAGCGAAATCGCGGCGGTGTCGTGCTTTGCCGAAATGCCCAAATGCGGCTTTACGAGTTCCTCGTCAAGAAGGCAAACCCTTGAAATATCAAGCCCGAAATCCAGCGTGTCGTGTTTTGCGGAGGCGCGGATTAAAATGTCTTCCGCCGAATAATCCCCGTAAACCAAGGAATCGGTTTCCAAAACAAAATACGTTTTGCCCCTTCTTACGTTGACGCTTGCCCCGAAATGCGTGCCCTGACTGATAGAAAGTCCGGGTACGAAAAATTCCGTGAGTTTTTTGGTGTCGCCCGTAAAAAATTCAAACTCAAACCTGTTGTCGTAATTGTTCAAGAAATTCGGGTCGTCAAAAACATAACGCTGACGCTGTTTTTTTCTTGGAACGGTGTCCCGCGCAACGCCTTTTAGCGAGGGAAAAATCATGTACAAAAAGTTTCCGGCGATTTTTTCCATCTGCTCGGTTTTTACGAGGCCTTTCAACTCGGCTGAAAAAAAGTCGGAGTCTATTCTGAGGTTCCTAATCGGGAAATTGTTGAAATATCTGTCAACGTAGGATTTCAGCGCGAGATTGTTCAAAAGCAGAGTGTCGTTATTACGCTGATATTCAAACGGTTCTGTCAAAACGATGTCGCCGTTGAAATTGTCCAACGAATTGCCGGAAAATTTTGCCGCCATCGAAAATTTTATTCTGTCAACCGAGTCCGTCATAAAATTCAGGGCTTTTAAATCCACATTTGCGACGTCCAACACAAAATCGAAATTCATTTTGTCGGCAATGTCCGCCTTGCCCGAAAATTTTACGTCGAGGTTTTCGTCGCCTACCGAGAGTTTTCCGTTGAAAAGTTTTTCGGTAAAATCACCGTTTATGATGATGTTTTTGTAACAGTAGCCGTTGTAACTTACGGAGTCAACGCCGCCTTTTGCGATGCCTGAAACCGCGCCGCTCGGGAAAATTCTTACACCCAGAGTGTCAAAACGCGCCGAGAGAATCCCGAGTCCCGAATTTTGTCCGGCGATTGCGGCGAGATTCATTCCGCCTGCGTCAATAAAACCGTTGATGTCCATAAAATTGGCGGAATTGTTCATTCTGACTTTGGTGTTGATGTTGCCGAGTTTGGAGCGCAAAACGGCGTTTAATGACAGTTTGTTGATTGAGCCTGAGGATTTTGCGCAGAATTTTACCGTTCCCAAACCGTCAAGAAAATCCGGCAGGTCAAAGAGCGGCGTGTTTTTATTTATAGGCTGGTGCAACGCCCTTATGTCCGCGGACGAAGTCGTTAAAACGGCTGTGTCAAGTCTGAAATAAAACTTGTCCATATCGGGCAGACCTTTTAAGAAAGCGTTGATTTTCAGCGTTGTAGAGTCGGTGAGCGAGAGTTTCAGTTTCTTTATGTCAAGACAGCCGATTTTACCGGAAATTTTGCCCGAAATTCCAGCCGTTATGTCCGTGGAATACACTTCGGGGACAAAATGTCCGAGGTCGTTGAAAGCGACTTTTGAACTCTCCAAAATGTTAGTTTCCGTAACAATGTTTGAAAGATTGTCGCCGAACACGCTGAACCCGTTGAACTTCAAGACGGTTTTGTCCGTGTAAAAGTCGGTTTCTTCTGTCATAATGTTCAGATTTTCCAGGGTTATGCCCTGCGGCGAAAAATCCAGAACCGTTGAGAGGTTTTTTAAGCAAAAACCGCATTTTTCTTTGGCTTCTATGTGCGTGATAACAGACTTGATGTGAAGCGAATCGTCAAGCGAAAAATCCTTTGCATAAAAGTTTATGTCCTTAAAAACCAGATTGTTATAATCCATTTGAAAGTCCTTCGGCGGCTTTTTGTCCGTCGGAGTGCGCAGCGTAAAATTGATATGTTCAAGCAGAATTTCGTTTAAGAGGATTTTGAAATGCGTTTTGGTTGTATCCTCTTCAATAACTTCAAGAGTGTCTTTCGGAATAAAAAAATCGAAGTTGAATTTTTCTGTTTCGTCTTGAATGAGTTTTACCGTAACGTCTTTTAAATCAACGGTTTTAAATTCAAAAGTGAGTTTCTCCGTGTCGAATTTGTCGAGGTTTGCGTGAAGACGTCTTGCATATAATAAGGTGTCTGAGGTCTGGTCTTTTACAAGAACGCCTTTGAGCCACACCGAAAGCGAAAACGGGTCTATATAAAGGTGTGAAATTTCGATTTCAGCGGAGTATTTCCTGCTCAAAACCGTTGAAACGATGCCTGTAACCGCCGAATTTACGGGCGGAATTATGAAGATTGCAAGCAGAATTACGGGGGTTAAAACAGCCGTAAGTACCGCTTTTTTCAATACTTTACCTATTTTTTTATTTTTTTTCACAAAAAAATCAGTTTTCGGATACAAAGTAACTCAATTTTTACGTTATATACAATAAAAAAACTGGTATTTTTTTTGCAATTAATTAAAAAAAATATTAATTTTGCACATTAACTTTTTTAAAATTATATACAACCATGAAGAAAATTTTTACAATTTTAGGTGTAATGCTTCTTTTGAGCATGAATTGTATGGCTCAGAGCGAAGAGGAAGAGGCTAACTTGTTCGGTCTTACGCGCAGTACAGGCGACAACGCATTAAGCGTTGATTTCGGCAAGTTGGAAAGCAAAGTTGTGGAGAGAATTGTTACCATCGAGAACAAGGAAAACGCCACAATGAAAATCACGGGATTTGCAGTTCCCGCAGGTGTCAGCGCAATGTCTTTGCAAAAAGGCATTGAGGAGTTCGGAAAAGGCAAGGTAAAAATCGTTATCGACCCCAACTATTCCGGCGCAGTCAACGGAGAAGAGATTGTGATCAACGTAAGTTATTTTGACAGAAGAGGCAATCAGTCAAAAAATGCTCAACTTACTTATAAGATTAGATCCAACTAAGAAATTGTTTATGTAGTTTGTTAAAAAAGAGGATGTCTTTTCCTGAAAAAGGAAGACAGCCTCTTTTTTTATTTAAAAAAATTTTGCAGTTTTGAAAATAAACTTTAATTTTGGGGCAATTAAACTTTAATTCAATATTAACTAAGGCATATATTTTGTACTACTTAGTTAGGAAATAAATGTATCACATATTTAAATGTAAAGAGATATGGCGAAAAAAAATTCTGTTCAGATGAAAATTCTGAGAGTGATAATTCCATTTGTAACTATTCTTTTGATAGTTATGATGGTTGTAAGTTACAGAACAAGTTTTAATACCCAAAAGGATTTCTTTGAGTATTGTATGCAGGAACTTTCGGCAAAATCTGCAAAAGAGGTTACAGTGAAACTTAATATTATGAAAGACGAACTCAAATGGATAGCCTCTGAGCCTTTGTTTAGAACTATGAATGTAGATTCTTTCAAAGATCGTCTTGATGAATTGGCAAAAGACGAAGCAGATTATTTTTCTCTGCTTTTTATTGTCTATCCTGACGGCAGTTATTATATTGCAGGAAAGGGTTGGTCGCCGAATAATATTTCAGACAGAAAATATTTTAAGGAGATTTTTTCAGAGCACAAAGACTTTGCGATGACAAGTCCCGATATTTCAAAATCCACCGGTGAGAAAAAATATACATTGGGCGTTCCGATTATACAAAATGGCAATCTTGTCGGAGCAATTTGCGGAAACGTAAGTTTAACAACTCTTCAAAAGGTAGTTGCGGATTGCAAGTTCGGCAAAAATGGTGTTACGTATATCGTTGACGAAAAGGCGGAAATAATAGGTACCATGTACGATGAACTTATTATGAATTTTAATCTTATTACAGATGGTAAGGATGTTTATCCCGGTCTTGAAGTTGTAGGTGAGTCGGTAATAAGGGGAGTGGATTGTACGGCTTACGCAAAAGAAGCGAAAACAGGTGAGTTGCAATATGTTATGAGCCGTAAGATTGAAGGTTCGCCGGGATGGTTTGTAATAGGAACGTTGCCTGACGAAGAACTTAAAAGTTCTGCTATGCAAACCTTGAAAGTGATGATTATTTTTCTTGTTTGCGTTATTGGCGTAATTATTTTTGTGGTTGTTTCGCGACTCAATCAGGTTTTGTCAAAACCGCTTGACCAACTTTCAGGTGCGATAAAGAAAATTTCGGAGGGAAATTTGAAGTTCAAAATAGACTACAAGTCGGATGATGAAATAGGCATGATGTGCGACAATATCCGCACTATGGGAGAAAAACTCTCTGAAATTGTGGATGTTATAAAAGCGGGAGCGGAGACTCTCGCCGCAAATTCTTCGCAGGTAAACTCCACTTCGCAACAGGTGATGGAAGGCTCTATGACGCAGTCAAACAACATCGAAGACCTTTCGGCGACGATGCAGGAGATGACAAGCAACATCGAGCAGAATACTTTCAACGCCAAAAAGACAAACGAAGTTTCACAAGACGCTTGTAACAAGTTCAACGAAGTTGTCGTTAATATCAACAAACTTCTTGATAATAATAAATCTATTTCTGATGCTATTTCCATTATCAACGAAATTGCGTTTCAGACTAATATTCTGGCACTTAACGCGGCTGTTGAGGCGGCCCGCGCGGGTGAATACGGAAAAGGTTTCGCTGTTGTGGCAAAAGAGGTGCGTTCGCTTGCCGAAAAGTCGAAAGCCGCTGCCGACGAAATTATCGAAATGTCGCAAAAAGGTCTTCAACTCTCGGAAAACGCAAATCAGGTAATGCAGCAGACGATTCCGAAAATCGAAAACACAAGAACGCTTGTCAACGAGATTGCAAACGCAAGCATGGAGCAGAGCGCGGGCGCAAATCAGGTCAACGACATTATACAGAAACTCAACGGCATTGTCAAAGTCAACGCTTCGTCTTCCGAAATGCTGGCGGCAAGTGCGGACGATTTGGCAACGCAGGCAGTAAATTTGAGAAACGCAATTAACTATTTTAAAGATTAAAAAATTTTGTTTTGTTTTGTTTTTGTTGCTCTTGGGGCGGAAAGTTGTCTTTTCCGCCCTTTTTTTATAAAAAAAATTTGCCGTTGTAAAAAAAAATCATTTTCTTTGTATGAAAATTTAACACTTAATATTTTTTTTAGACAGATGAAAAAACAATTGATTTTTGGTGCTTTGGCGTTGTCGGCTGCCTTGCCGTTAAACGCTCAGACTCAGCACATTATGGATGTCAACACCGCAAAACAAGGGGCAGCGGTTCAGCCGACGATGTACGGCATTTTCTTTGAAGACATCAACTACGCAGCCGACGGCGGTCTCTACGCCGAAATGGTTAAAAACCGCTCGTTTGAATTTCCTCAAAGCCTTATGGGCTGGAAAACTTTCGGAAACGTCGAGTTAAAAGATGACGGACCTTTTGAAAACTGTCCGCATTATGTAAGACTCCGTTACGCAGGACACCCGCACAAACATACGGGAATCGAAAACGAAGGCTTTTTCGGCGTGCCAATTAAAGAAGGCGAGGAGTACAGATTTTCTGTCTGGGCGAGATGTCCCGAAGGCGGAAAGTCAACAATTCTTGTCCAAATAGTGGACAATGCTTCGATGGGCGAGACTCAGGAGCAGGAAGTCTGCTTTGTGGACATCGAAGGCAAAGAATGGAAAAAATATACTGCAAAATTTAAAGGCAAGGTTACAAATCCGAAAGCCTCAATGAGGATTTTTCTTCGCGGCTTTGACAAACAGCCCGTTGTTACCACAGACCTTGAACACGTATCTCTCTTTCCGACAGATACTTGGAAAGGCAGGGAAAACGGTATGCGAAAAGATTTGGCTCAGGCACTTTTCGATATGAAACCCGGTGTTTTCCGTTTTCCGGGCGGGTGTATTGTTGAAGGCACGGATTTGGAAAGCCGTTATCAATGGAAAAATTCCGTCGGTCCGGTAGAAAACCGCAAACTCAACGAAAACCGTTGGCATTACACTTTTGATTTCAGGTTTTATCCTGATTATTATCAAAGTTACGGTTTGGGATTTTTTGAATTTTTCCAATTGTGCGAGGATTTCGGATCTGAGCCGTTGCCGGTTATAAGTTGCGGTCTTGCGTGTCAGTTTCAGAACGAGAACAAAAAATGGGGTGAGCCTGACATGGAGGCGCATTGTCCTATCGACAATTTGCAGCCGTATATTCAGGACGCTTTGGATTTGATAGAGTTTGCAAACGGCGACAAGTCAACAAAATGGGGAAAAGTCCGCGCAGAAATGGGGCATCCGGAGCCTTTCAACCTGAAATTTTTGGGCGTCGGCAACGAGCAGTGGGACTACAAAGACAATCCCGTTTTTACGGAAAGATTGAAAAAATTCTCTGACGCAATTCGTGCTAAATATCCTAATATCAAGTTGATAGGTACAACGGGTCCCGATTCCGAAGGCGAAAAATTCAATATGTTGCAACCCAAAATGAAAGAAATCGGCGTAGACCTTTACGACGAGCATTTTTACAGACCTGAATCGTGGTTTTTGAGTGCTGAAAACCGTCACCGTTACGACAAATACGACAGAAAAGGCCCGAAGATTTTTGCGGGCGAATATGCTTGTCATGGCAAGGGCAAAAAATGGAATCATTTTGAAACCTCACTTCTTGAAGCCGCTTTTATGACGGGAATCGAGCGCAATGCAGATGTTGTTCACATGGCGACTTACGCTCCGCTTTTTGCGCATGTTGAAGGTTGGCAGTGGAGACCCGACGCAATTTGGTTCGACAATCTGAGGTCTTTCCGCTCGGTTTCGTATTATGTTCAGCAGATGTATTCTTTGAACAAAGGCACAAACGTTTTGCCGCTTTTGATGAACAAAAAAGTTGTTGCCGGCGACAGCGATCAGGACGGACTTTTTGCGAGTGCAGTTTTGGACAGCAAGGAAAACGTTGTTATCGTAAAAGTTGTTAACACAAGCAAAAATGCGCAGCCTGTAAAATTGAATTTGAATGGTTTAAAAGGTTCGCATGATGTTGAAACTTTGACACTTACGTCTTCCGACATGGACGCTGACAACACGCTTGACAATCCGACGAAAATCACTCCGCAAAAAGGCTCAGCAAAGGCTTCCGGCGACAAGGTTTCGGTTTTGGAAGACAGCGTTCCGGCGATGACGTTCAGAATTTACAGAATTAAGAAATAATTTGAATGAAAAAGTTTTTGCTTGTTTTTCTGCTGTTCGCCTCATGTTCCATTTCCTTTAACAGAAATGTTCAAGTTGTTGATACTGAGTATTTTTACGAAAATATTTGCAGCATTGACACGGTAACAAAGGATTTTAAAGTGATAGGAGTAAAGCCGCATATTTGTCTTTTTTACGACGATTATGTCGTCAACTGCGAAAAACAGGCAAAAATTTTTAACGAAATTTCCGTAAAATATTCCGCTTATATGAATTTTTATGCGGTAAATGTTACCAAAAATTCTTTGTTGGCGGGGATTCTTACGATAAAAAAAGATGACAAACTGCCGCAAATCGGGATTTTTCCCCCGAAGCGGCAGTTTGAAATTATAAAATGTAATGGTAACGTTATGGATTATAATACGTTATCAAAATATTTGGAATATGCTTTTGGAATAAATACCTTTTAGAAATATTATGAATTTTTTTACGCCTGTTGAGATAGAAAAGTCTTCATTTTCAATTGATTATACTTCAAAATTGGTTTTTATTGGGTCGTGTTTTGCGGAGAATATCAGCAAGTATTTTGAAAATGCGAAGTTTCAGTGCCTTGTCAATCCTTCTGGTATACTTTATAATCCGCTGTCAATCAGCATGATGATTGAAAATGTTTTGAGCGGTAGGCGTTATTCTGACAAAGATTTTTTCTTTGACGGCACACTTTACAACAGTTATGATTTTCACGGGCGGTTTTCGGATTCAGATTTGCAAAAGGCTGTCATTAAGGCGAATGACAGTATGGAAAAGGCATACGTTTTTTTTAAAACTGCGGACGTTGTTTTTATAACGCTTGGGACGGCGTTTGTGTATTTTTTGAAAGAAAACGGTTTGCCGGTTGCAAATTGTCATAAACAATTATCTGAAAAATTTTTGCGGCGTTTGATTTCGGTTTCAGAAGTAGAAAATGCGCTGAAAAATATCGTTGAAAATTTACAAAATATAAATAAAAGTATACAAATTGTCTTAACAATAAGTCCTTTGCGGCATTTTAGGGACGGGGCTCACAACAATAATTTGTCGAAATCTACGTTGCATTTGGGTACAAATTTTGTTATAAAAAATTATGAGTTTGTTCATTATTTTCCTTCGTATGAGATAGTTATGGACGAACTTCGTGATTATCGTTTTTATGAAAAAGATATGGTTCATTTGTCCGA
>JAEEXW010000079.1 GCA_016287995.1 Bacteroidales bacterium | reverse complement strand
GGTTTTAGTCTTGCAGTCGTATGCCAAATATCCGAGGTGGGCGAGGTATGTGAAAGCGTCGTCCTTTACTATAAAATCTGTCATAGTGTTGAGGTACATCCCAACATCCACTTTGACATTTTCGCCTGAAACCATCTTAATAACGTCGTCCTTCATGCCGTCAAAATTGCTCTGTAAACGGTCGGAAATCACTGAATACGACGAAGTTTTGTTCCAATGTCCTTCAAAACGGCGGTCTTCAATGCTCATGACTACCGATTCAGGATTGTAAACGTCAAATTCACCCAACTTATAACCTTGATACCAATTTTTACATTCTGTATGACTGATTTGGTATGTTTCACAAAGTTTGGCGACCTCCTCGTCGGTAAATCCCACAAATTCTGAGAGTTCCTTGGAGTCAAGAATTGTGTATTCTTTAAAATTGTTGAGTTTGCTCTGAACCTTGTCTCTCACAACGGGCAAAATTCCTGTAATGTAAGCGAGCGAGATTGCAGGCCGCAAAGTGTCGCTCTTGAAAAGTCCATTGAGGAACATAAGATACTCATCAAAAAGTTCCTGTGGTATTTTCATGCGGACAAGCGAATCGTACTCGTCAAGAATGATGACAAATGTTTCGTTGGTTTGTTCATAAACATCCTGAATGCAGTTGGCAATAGTGGCGTTTTTAGCGAACTTAATTTTTGGGAATTGCTGTTTGAACTCCCTGCGAACCCGTTCGGTAAGCAAAACCAACATTTTGTCTTTTTCTGGTGCGGTTTGATACTCACCTGCAACGTCAATCTTTATGAAATTGAGTTTGTTGAGGTATTTTTCGTAATTGTCCGCCTTTGAAATTTTCAAATCCTTGAAAATTTCCCTCGAATCGCAACCTTTGGAATAGTATGCGCACAACATGTTTGCCGCAATGGTCTTTCCAAACCGTCGCGGACGCGATATGCAGATGTATTTGTTGCCCTTGTCGATAAACTTGTTCAATTCGCTGATTAACATTGTTTTATCAACATAAATATCGGCTGACAATATTTCTTTGAAGCCGATGTTGCTTGGATTGAGGTAGAGTCCCATGATCGGTTGACTTTTATAGTTTTCGGCAAAGATATTAAAAATTTTGTGTAAAAAGTTTTTTTGTTTCAAAAAAACTTTTTTAAATTTGTGGTGTTCAATTCCAATGAAGCCTTCGGGCGGACGAGGATGAGGACAGACTTATAAAATAAAGGCGTTACTTACGCTTTGTTTTGACTTGTTGAAACTTGGTCGTTTCGCACAGATTATCAATGACAAAGCAACACAGTAATGCCTACGTGATATGTATATGTGTACCCCTATGGGTGTATAATGCATACAGCGTGGGCTTTGGTGTTGCTCGTTTCTGATAATCGGGCAAGACCAAGGCCTCAACAAGTGGGACGAGCGACTGTACAATCCCACGTTTTTTATTTTATGGGGGCTTAATGAGATTGTTAACGACTGTGCGGGGTTGGCAGAGAAATAATTGCATATTATGGAAAAAAAATATGATTTGACCAAGAAAGAGGTGTTGGATGTTGTTTATCTAATGTTTCCCATAATTAAAATAGGTAAAGATTTGATTGATTCAATTTTCAACAATACGGAAACTATTTCGAAACAACAAGAAGCAGCAGAAGCACTTATCAAGCGTGGTAAAGAGGAAGGCGTTGATGAAATGGAAATAACTCTCGACAACCACAAAGGCTTTAAATTAAACGTACCAATAGAGGGTGTAAAAATCGACACATTAATTGGCAGCAACGACAAAATGACACTCAAAGTGAAATACAAATAGCATTGCATTGACATTAACGCCGTACATTTATGCTTTATAATGATACGGCGTTAATGGTTTCTCCAACTTCCGCCATCAAAAAAACTTCAAATCGCGCCCTTTTTCACCTCAACAATCTCGCAATTATTCCAAATATTTACTGAAAAAAGATTTTAATTACACAAAAGTAATGAAAAAGTTCTTTGATTCCAAAAAACTTTTTCATTACTTTTGCGGAGAGTAAACTCAAATCTCTGAATACGACCCTCGTTTACAATATTTTTCAAATCTAAATCAAACCGCTAACTTTTTACTCCATATTTTCTACCACGATTTCTGCTAAATCTTTGACGGGCAGAGCATTTGTTTTTGCGAAAGTTTTTTTGCAAAGCGGACACGCCGTAACCACATAATCAGGCTCGTAAGTCGAAAATTCTTGCATTACTTGCGACGAGAGAATGTCCCGCTCCTCCATCGAAATCTTCATGTTCGCTAAACTTCCGCCGCAACATTGTGCTTTTTCACGCTCCTGAGCCATCGGAATCAGCGACATAACCTCTTTGATAACCTCACGCGGCTCTTCGTAAATTCCACTGCCGCGCCCTAATTCGCACGGATCGTGATAAACCGCTTTTTTGTCGCTATGACTGAGTGAAATCTTGCCGCTCTTTATCAAATCCAAAATGTATTCCGAATGATGACGAATTTTTACATTCGGCAACATATAATCCTCCTTGAAAACCTTGTAACATATCGGACACGAAACAATCAGCGTTTTTGCGCCGGAGTCCAAAATCAGTTTCTGATTGTTGCTGATTAATTTTTCGGCGGCGTCAAACTGTCCCGCCAACATCAAAGGACGTCCGCAGCACGGTGCTTTGTTTTCGTCCATAAACCACAGATTCTCGCCCGCCGCATTGAAAATCTTCAACATCGCTTTCTTAATCGACGGCGTTAAATGCGTCATGCAACCCGCAAAATATATCGTGTCAGCCTTTTTCGCAACACCAGTCTGCAAATAATCGTATGACGAATTATACTGCTTGGTAGTCTCAATTCTCTGCGTGATTCTAAGGCGGTTAACGTCAATGCCGACAGGACAAACCTCTTGACATTTTCCGCACAAAAGACAATTAAACAAGACTTCATCGCTTAACGTTTTGTTACGAATATTTTTCAAAACGTAGACCGACTGCGAATTTTTTATTCCCGCTAAATTTAATTGACAAGCGTCAATACAAACACCACAACGCGAACAACTATAAACTTCCGCCAAAGTGAAAGTGTTGATTCTGCGCTCTTTTAACTGCACGCCCCAATTACGCAAGAAAATCAAATTTATCTCCGCCGGAATGTGCATATATCTCGTGTAAGGCATTGCGACAAAGAAAGTTCCAAGTGCCAAAGAATATGCTAACCAAAGCGGTTTTAAGCAGTCTTCAAGATACAAATATTCGTTGAAAAATGCACCGATAGAGTTGAAAAACGGACTTCCGTTTTGATAAACGCCCGCAGTAAATGTCTCACACAAAAACCTTAACGGGAAAATAAGCCACAAAGCTGTCAGCGCGATATGGTCGCCGGATTTCATTCTTGTGGTTTTTTTCATGCCGAAACTTTTGCTGCGGAATCTCTTGAAATATGCCAAAAATACGCCCGACAAAACAAACATCAACAACAGTTCCATTGCCCAAGCGTAAAACGTATGTCCCGGAAAATCAGCATTTTCTGTTACATAGAATCTAAAAAACACCGACTTCTGAAACGGGAAAAACATCGTTCCGAAATATGACGAAGCCTCAAAATGTCCGACAACAATCAGCAAAAACCACCCGAAAGCCAAACTCATGTGCATATATCCGAGCAACCTGTTGACTTTGAACATTTTGAAGTGCAAAAGTCCTTCCCTTACACTCTCCCAAATAGAGTCAAGTGTATGCTTTGTGAAAAAATTTTTTCTGACACGGATTTTGTCAATTTTTGATAGTCCCAAAAACCATTTTACGAAACGGTAAATAACAACACCAAAAAGATAAATCGTACCAATTAAAAACGGTATATAAAACCAATCTGAAAATTCCATTATTTTAAATCTTTATGATTGACCAACGCTTTTTTTATTAACATTGCAACGTTTCTCAAATTAACGCCCCTCGGACATACCAACATACATTTGCCGCAAAGCATACATTTGTCGATTTCGGTTTGAAGGTTTTTGACTTCGCCCCTGCGGAGCATCATCTGCATACGGCGGACGTTAAAATCGGTGAGGTTGCCCGCGCTGCAAGTTGCAGTACAGCCGCCGCACGACATACAAACCAGCATCGATTTTTCGTGTTGGAGTACGTATTTTAAAATTGTGGTGTCGAACTTGTCGATTTCAATCACCCTTGTATCTATTGTTGAAAATCCGAAATCCATTGTTTTACAGCGTGTTAAGATATTCGTTGACTTGTTGTGCGGTGCTGCGTGCGTTTTCGATTGTCTCTTTTATCGACATCGGCGAAATGCACGTTCCGGCGGCAAAAATGCCTTTTTCCGAGAGGATTCCCGCGCCGATATGAAAATCCTTCGACTTCAAAAAGCCTGACTCTTCCTGCTCAACGCCGAATTTTTTGGCGATTTCGGTCGTGTTTTTCTTGGTTTCCATGCCGGCTAAAAGGACAATCATGTCAAGTTTCATTTTCATCGGACGGCCTGACAAAGTGTCTTCCGTCTTGATTGAAAGTCTGCCGTCGCTGTTTTCCGAAACTTCCGAAACCCTGCCCCTGATAAACTGAATGTTGTAATGCTCCTGCGCCTTGCGGTAAAGTTCCTCAAAGAATTTGTCGTACATGCGGAGGTCCATGTAAAAGCAGAGAATCTGTGTCTCAGGCAAAAATTTTGACAGTTCGATTGCCTGTTTAACGCCCGTTACGCAGCACACTTTTGAACAGTAAAGGTTGTGGCATTTTTCGTCCCTTGAACCCACGCAGTGAACAACCGCAATTTTTTCGGGAGTTTTGCCCTGGGCGGTCAAGAAATTTTTGTCCTTGAAACGCTGCTCCAAATCGCCCTGCGTTATCACATTGTCATAAATTTTGTAACCGAGTTCTTCTTTGCGGCTTGCGTCAAAAAGTTCGTAACCCGTCGCAATCACCACTGCGTCAGCGGCATAGCGCACGTTGCCGGTATAAATAAACCAACCTTCACCGTCTCTTTCGGCTTTGTCAACCGCGGAATTGAGTTTTATTTCTATGTCAAATTTTTCCAAACGGTTTTGGTAAAATTCTATTAATTCTTCCGACTTCTTGAAATCAGGAAAAAGGCAATACCAATTGTTAAGTTTGCCGAAAAGTTTGCTGTCTCGTTCTATGATTGTTACGCGGTTGCCGTTTTGTGCTAACATACAGGCAGTTTCTACGCCCGCAATTCCGCCGCCTATTATTACTATATTCTTCATTTTGTTAATTCTTAATTATGCATTATGCATTGTGAATTATGAATTATTTACATTGTTTTGGTGTGTATGAGCCGATTTGACGGCCTGTTTTTGTCTTGTACATTTTTTCGGAATCGTATTTAACGCCGATTTTGTCCAAAAAGGGTCTAACGTCAATTTGGTGCATTTGCAGACCTAAATCCCACGGGTCATACCCCAAAACCAAACCCGCTAATTCTTCATACGTGAACACGGGAATAAAACTGTCATCTTTTCCGTATTTAACGCCCTGCATTTCGTACATAACATACTGCCAGCGGTCAAGAAACATTGCGCAGCCCGGACAATTCGTCAAAATTGCTTCGGGCTCGTAAGGCTGCATGCTTTCAAATTTCTTTTTGGAGTTTGACACGGAATAGCCTCTGTTGGCCTGCACCAAATACTGACGGAAACCAAAACCGCAACAATGCCGTCTTTCGGGATAATCAACCGTCTGACCGCCCCAAGCCCTAATCATACCTTGCAAAACCTGCGTAAATTCCGCGCCGCCTTCGCCCTTTTCGGGAAACATTTTGGCATAATGACAACCGATATGGTCTACGATTTTGAGTTTTTCGCCCGTTTTTACGTTTACGAGCGGGAACTTCATCTGACCGGCAATCAACATTCTGTTGTTGTAAATTATATCGGAGGTGTGTGCGATGTTTTCAGGAAGTTCAAACTCGCGGCCTGTTGCTTTTTTTAAAAAAGTGCGGATTTTTTCCAACTGCTGGGGATAATGTTTCCACGTTTCGGTGATTTCGATGTACATTCCGAAACTTGTTACGCACGAGGCAACGAAATTTTTTATGCCGTTTTCCGTCATGAGGGCAAACTGACGCGCCACAACGGTCTGAATTGTGTCAAACGGCACAACGTCAGAATGATAACCGATACCGGTGCAAGTTGTGTGATGCGGGTCGTCGTGAATGGTTTTGCCGAGGTTTTCTCGCAAAATGTTCAAAAACGCCACTTCCGAACCCGGGAAAAAGTTTTGACGTATGCAACTGCGTGCATAGTAGAAATTGTCTTCGGCAATTTCTTTATGATAATCTTTGCTGACTTTATATGTAGTATTCATCTTTAATTACAAATTATGAATTGTCAATTATGAATTGTGAATTGTTAATTGTCAATTGTCAATTATGAATTGTCAATTAACTCAAATTTTTCCTTTAAAAACATCTAAAAAATATTGTTGCATACCTTCTTCTGAATCGGTGTCATAACCGAGGTCTTCTGCCTTTTTCTCGGAGAATTTTTCGATTTTTTCTTGTAAATCGTCTGCGCCGGTTTCTTTAAAAATGTTTTTCAACTCTTGAAGGTCTTCATCGCTGATTTTGCGCAAAACACCTGCGCCTTCTTTATGAAGGTTTGCGCCGATACGGTCGTAAAATTCGGTCATATTTTTGTAAATCCACTCCCAGACAGGACCTTGTTCGGGGTGAAGTTCGGGTTTTACGCTTTCTGGAACAAGACAGTAACCTTGATTTAAGATATTGGAATTTAATACTTTATGAAGGTTGTACTGTTGACGGCCGCGTTTAGATTCGGTAAAATAACCGAGTTCTTGAGAATAGCGTCTAAGGACATTGATGAGCAGACCAGGAACGTTACCGCGAGGGCAGCGTGTCTTGCAACTCATACATTGTCCGCAGAGCCAAATGTAATCACTTTTTAAGAGTTCTTCGATTTTATCGTCGTCTTCGTTTTGAACGATATTGATTAAAATTCGCGGGTCGTAATCTGAAAATTCCGCAGCGGGGCAGACAGAAGTACAGATTCCGCAATTCATACAGGCGTTGACGGCTTCATCATAGCGCAAATCCTGTTTTAGAATTTCGTGAAGTTTCATAATCGCTTGAGGATATTTTTTTAACGCTACAAAGTTAGGGGGAAATTTTCAAAAGTGAAAAAGTAATTATTAGAAAGTGGAAAAGTACATTTTTTAAGTTACTTGTGAACTATTTTATACACGCCTTCATCTTCGTCCTCAGACTCTGAGGTAGATTCAATTTCAACAAATTCAAAACTGAGATCCAAAAGTTCTGAATATTTTTTTCCGCTTTTGAGCATCTCGCTGTCGCCATTTTCGTAAAACCATTTTACTTTAACCTCGCTCCTACTTTTGAAATTGCTGATAAGCGTAACAAGTTTTGCGATTTGTTTTGCACTCGAAGTATTGAAATACGTATAACCAAACTCAATTTCGGTAACTTTTTGAGGTGCTTTAAAATATTCCGAAACCCACTGATACAAAGGCTCATAAAAACTGTACGCATCTTCAAGCCAAGACGTGCCGCTAATTCGGATAAAGCCCTTCTGAAAGTCCATTATAACTTCTGGCGAATCTTCCGTGCCTTTGATATTAAGAGTTTCAATCATTTTTCATTCAAATATTAATGTAAGTTGTTATCTTAAAAAGCGAAAACTCGTCTTCGGTGTCAAAAAACTGATATTCAAGCGGGTTTTTGCTTTTGTTTCTAATTTCAATAAGACCAAGACCACCCTCTTTAAAGGACTCGTCGCTGTCAAAATCAAAAAGTCTTTCGTTATAATAATCTTCTCTTTCTTCGTCGGAAAGGGAATTAATATGGTCAATTTTCTGTGTTAACTGCTCTTTGTCAGTAGTCTTCACGTAATTTATGGTTGTCAAACAATACTTTCCGTTATTGAGCGAAATATAAAAAATCCCCTGACAACCACTTATGCCCGAAACAGTTACGTTACCGTGGTGAATAATGTTTTGAAGCATTTCAACCATTATGCTGATGATTTTTTTCTTGGAATTTAAGCCCCCGCTCATACGGCTCTTCATAATCGAAATCAGGCTCAAAAGACTGTCCTGATCAAACACCGCGCTGTAAATCAGCAGAATGGAATTATCCAAAATAAAACGGTGAAGATTTACCATATAATCAACCGTATAAACCGAACCCAAAGGCTGAACCGGTGCCTCGCCCAAGGTAATTCCGTTGATGTCGCTATGAAGGTAAAAATAAGAAATCTCATCGTTGACCTTCTCGATATGATAAGAAAGTTTGTTGCCGGATTTTCTGACCATTTCTATAAGTCCGAGACCTGCACCGCCTTTGTTAGACAGTTGACCGTTGCCCAAAACAGCACGGTAAAACACATCAAGTTCCTCACTGTCAAGGCTGTTAATTTTATCAAGTTTAGACCTTAAATCATCGATTTTGTTGTTTTCTATTATATTACCGGTAGTGATATAATACCACTTGTTCTGTTTTTGAATAGAAAAAAACGAACTGGTCATTTCTTCGGAATTTTCCTTGGCATCGCCATGTCGTGAAATATTTTGAATACTCTCCACCATTATATGGAAAATCCGTTTCTTGATTTTACCTGAAATTCTGTCCCTGTCGATGTTTTTTTCGGCAAGAGATAAAATATGCTGCTGGAGGTTTTGCGTAAACTCACCACGATAGATATAGTTGAGATCGTCTTTACCGGTAGACTTCATCAACTCTATCACAAAATCCCTTTTTGCTATATTGTTATCCGAACTCATAAAAAACTTTTGTCAAAATTACTAATAATTTAAATGCAAATTTCTTGCCTTGTTTATATTTTTTTACATTTTAACGTTTTTTAATATTCGATATTTAAACTTCACAAAAAAAGACCGTCTTACGCAGACGGTCCTCCAAAAACAAAAACCTAAAAATTATGAATAAATAAATTTTTCTAACCTAAATAGGCTTTAAGCAGATTGCTCCGAGAGGTATTTCTCAGTCTGCGGATTGCTTTTTCTCTGATTTGGCGCACCCTTTCACGTGTAAGACCGTATTGGTCGCCGATTTCTTCGAGACTGAGTTCCTGACAACCTATTCCGAACGAAAGTCTTAAAATTGAACGCTCGCGTTCCGTAAGGGTTGAAAATGCCCTTTCGATTTCCTTGCTTAAAGACTCGTTCATCAAGTTGCCGTCCGCTACCTGCGAATCGGGGTTTTCCAAAACGTCCAACAAACTGTTTTCTTCGCCTTGAACAAACGGTGCGTCAACGCTCACGTGCTTACCTGAAACTCGCATTGTGTCCGAAACTTTTTCTGCCGGAAGATCAAGAATTTTGCTCAATTCCTCAGGAGACGGTTTGCGCTGATGCTCTTGCTCAAAGTCTGATACAGCCTTGTTGTACTTGCTTAAAGAACTTACTTGATTCAATGGCAAACGTACAATTCTCGATTGCTCGTTGATAGCCTGCATAATAGACTGACGAATCCACCAAACGGCGTAAGAAATAAACTTAAAACCGCGTGTTTCGTCAAACTTTTCAGCAGCCTTAATCAAGCCGAGATTGCCCTCGTTAATTAAGTCGGGCAGGCTCAATCCTTGATTTTGATACTGTTTCGCAACAGATACAACAAATCTGAGATTTGCACTCGCCAATTTCTCAACAGCAGAACGGTCGCCCCGACGAATCCTCTGAGCGAGTTCTACCTCCTCTTCAACAGAGATTAACTCATATTTACCGATTTCCTGCAAATACTTGTCGAGCGATGCGCTCTCCCTGTTGGTGATTGATTTTGTAATCTTAAGCTGTCTCATAACTCTATATAAATATATCCTAAAATTTTGTGCTTGTAACTACTTGCACCATTTATTCTAAACGTAATTTTTGAAAAAAAGTTTCACAAAATTACAGTTTTTTTTGATGATATTATAAAAAATAACGTTTATTAAGA
>JAEEXW010000078.1 GCA_016287995.1 Bacteroidales bacterium | reverse complement strand
AAGCCTCAAAAACGTTTGCCTAAGCCTAAACCTACCGCCACAAATCTTACGCTCAACACTTCGCTGATTGAGAGCGGCTTTACTTTTGGTCCACGGTTTCGCGAATTTTTTGAGACTGTTACTGGCGTTAAGCCTTTTAAATTCAATGTGGATATGGTAGCAACGGTGAAAAAAGTGAAAGCCGACGATGATGTTTCGTTTACCCTTGGCGATTTGCTTGATGTGTTCCTCGGCAAAAAAGTTTATGCTCAATACGACAAATCGATGTTGCAGTGGAACCGTTTTGTAAAGGATTTTTGCGCCGACCCAGCCACCGCAAGTTTCCCCGACAAAATCAAAACCGCCTCAATCCTCTGGGCGCAAGTGCGCAACTCCACCCGCGAAAAAGTTTACACCACGGAATTATTGACCGAGTTTGGAGAGTTGATAAAATAAAATGCGGAACCTACTTTATAGATTCCGCATTTATATGCATTGTGAATTGTGAATTGTCAATTACTAGTATTTTTCATTGTTTACAGCGTACCAAATCTTTGACTGAACGCCTGCTACTTTGGTGAATCCTGCGATGTCGTCAGCGGTGAATGCTTTGTTGTCTTCGCCGTAAACACCAAATTTAGAGGTCATTAAATCGTGTTCTGATTCAATACCGTTGATAAAGAATGTGTAAGGACGAAGTGCAACAAAAACTTTTCCTGAAACTTTCTGCTGTGTGCTTTCGAGGAATTTTTCCATATCGCGCATTTCGGGTTCCAACAACATTCCTTCGTGAAGACGGTTGCCGTACCATTGCGAAATATTGTCTTTCCAATAAATCTGCCATTTGGTAAGCGTGTGTTTTTCAAGAGCGTGGTGAGCCTTGATGATAACCATCGGAGCGGCTGCCTCAAAACCTACACGACCTTTTATACCGATAATTGTATCGCCGATGTGCATATCACGACCGATTGCGTATGCGCCTGCAAGTTTTTCAACTTCACGGATTGCGTCAACTTTGTTGTCAAATTTTTGACCATTAACGCAGCAAAGTTCGCCTTTGCAGAATTCGAGAGTGATAACGCTTTCTTCTGATTTTGTGCAGTGTGTCGGATATGCTTCTTCGGGAAGTGGTTGAGCCGAGTTAAGGGTTTCACGTCCGCCGATTGAAGTTCCCCAAAGTCCTTTATTGATAGAATATTTTGCTTTGTCAAAGTTCATTTTGATGCCTTTCTCTTTGAGGAAAGCGATTTCGTCAACCCTCTGAATATTGGTTTCACGAACCAAAGCCTGAACTTTGATTTCAGGACAAAGAATGTCAAAAACCATCTCAAAACGTACTTGGTCGTTGCCAGCACCGGTACAACCGTGAGCAATTTTGTCAAATTTGTTGGCTTTTGCGTAGTTAGCAACCGTAATCGCTTGAATGATACGCTCGCTTGAAACTGACATCGGATAAGTATTGTTTTTGAGCATATTGCCGAAAATCATGTATTTAACGGTTTTGTCGTAATACTCTTTTGACACGTCAATACATTCAAAATGTTTTGCACCGCCTTGAAACGCGCGGTCTTTTGCTGATGCAATTTCTTCGTCAGAAAATGCGCCTGAGTTAATCATAAGGGCTGTAACATCTTCACCCTTAGAAGAAAGCAACGTTGTAACCCATGTAGTGTCCAATCCGCCGCTGTATGCTACTAATGTCTTCATTTATTATTTAGGAGTTTTAATTAATTCCAAATTTTCAATTCTGAATTGTTAATTGTCAATTGTCAATTGTTAATTGTCAATTATTCAAATTCTATAACAACGTTTTTCTCGTTGAAATTTGCTTTTTCGTAGAGTTTGTTCCAATCTTTCGGACCGCGTTCTTTTTCCCATTCGGGGTCGTAAAGCATACCTGTGCAAAGGCAGTTTTTGCGATTTTTTGAAGTAAGAATCGGGAAATTGACACAACTTGAACAGCCTTTCCAAAATTCGTCATCATCGGTGAGTTCCGAAAATGGAACGGGACTATAACCGAGTTCGTTGTTAATTTTCATAACCTGCAAACCCGTTGTAAGACCGAAAATTTTTGCACCCGGAAATTTTTTCCTTGAAAGTCTAAAAGCGGTGAATTTTATAGCCTTAGCCACGCCGCGTCCTCTAAAATTAGGGCTGACGATAAGACCAGAGTTAGCCACAAATTTTTCGTGTCCCCAACTCTCAATATAACAGAAACCTACCCATTGACCATTTTCGGTCAGGGCGATAACACCTTTGCCTTCTTTCATTTTTCCGGCAACGTATTCGGGTGTACGTTTTGCAATGCCAGTTCCGCGTGCTTTTGCGCTTGAAGCCATTTCATCAACGATTTCCTGAGCATATTTGCCGTCATTTTCGCGGGCGACTCTTACAATGATAGTATCCATTCTTTATATTTAAAAATTTGATTCTTTGTTTTAAATTTTTGCGCTGCAAAGTAACTGTATTTGTACAAAATACGCAAATTTTTTTGCACTTTTTTTGAAAATATCTGCATAAATATACAAAAAGTATACAGTTATCGTATTACAATTCCGATTCTGAACAAGTTAAAATTGTATTTCCTTTTGATATGTCGCCCGTTGTGAGTCCGAGTTTCAGCCATTTCATGCGCTGTGCTGAGGTGCCGTGCGTAAAAGCCTCCGCGTTTATGCGCTTGTAACCCGCTGATTTTTGGAGATAATCGTCGCCGATTTGGTGGGCGCATTTTATTGCTTTTTCGATGTCGCCGTCTTCAAACGATTTGAAAGTTTTGTTTTCGTAATATCCCCAAATGCCTGCATAAAAATCCGCTAAAAGTTCTATTCTTACGCTTATTTTATTAGCCTCGGCTTCCGTCCTGCATTGCTCCATCTGGCGGTGAAGTTTGGAAAGCACGCCTGTCAAGTATTCTATATGATGACCGACTTCATGTGCGATAACGTATGCGTATGCAAGGTCTCCGTCTGCGCCGAGTTGAGATTTCATGGTAGAGAAAAACGTGAGGTCGAGATACAGCTTTTCATCGGCAGAGCAGTAGAAAGGCCCTGTTGACGAGGTTGCAGAGCCGCAGCCTGTGTTAACGGCATCCGAGAAGATAACCATTTTAGGCTGTTTGTATTGCATACCGTTGTCGTTGAAGATTTTTGTCCACACGTCTTCCGTAGAGGCGAGAATCCGCGAGGCAAAAGTTGCGAGTTCGTCGCTTTTTGCGGAGTTGCCCGTTTTTTTTGAAGAGGTCTGCTCGATGACTTGCGTATCGCCGCCCAAAGACGATGACAGCATACTTGCATCACCGGTTTTAAAGTACCAAATGGCACCTATTATTAAAAGAATAATGCTCAGGCAACCGCTTTTTTTACCGGTTGACATTCTCATTCCTGAGCCGGAAGCACCGCCTCTGCGGTCTTCTACATTGGAACTTGTCCTTCGTCCGTCTAATCTCATGTTTTTATGCTTTTTTGGTTAGCAGATATAAATTTCAGGGGCAAATGTATATAAAAAAATCTAATGTTGTACGGTTTAAAGAAATTTTTTGAATGAATTTTTCCGCATATATTTCCAGCAGGGGTGTGTTGTTTCGTTAGAAACATAAACCCCTGCGAAAAAATACGAAAAATGTATAAAAATAAAAAAAAATCATTTTTTTTAAAATCTTAACAATAAATAAACGTTAGTTTCGTTTTTTAGTTGTAAGTTTGCCGCGTGAATTGAGCGGGGCTTAACTCACAGAAATTAATTTAAAATAATTTATAAACTTAAAAAACATTTAAAGAAATGAAGAAAGTATTCAAAACAGCGGCATTTTTGCTCGCAATGGGTCTTATGACCTCAACATTCACATCTTGCGGTGAAGACGATACAACAGATGAAGGTTCTGTTGAAGAACAAATGAAATTCAACAACCTTACAGCAAAAGCAAACGCAGATGGTACTATTACAATCGGTGGTTCTATCACAACAAACACCAAATTGAAAGAATTTTGCTTGTATGCAGAAGATGGTACAACAGTTGTTTATAACTTTTTGGAAAGCAATAAAGCAGTAAAAGAGAAAAACGAAGTGTTAGACGAAAACGGTAAAGCATCAAAAGAGAAACAATTTACTCTTAACATTGAGTCTGCTACTGTTCCCGTTGCTATTTACAAACTCGCTATCAAAACAAAGAAAAACGCTGCACAAGCAGAAACAGTAGGTGAAGTTTTGGATTACAAAATTGGAGCATCAAAATCAAATACTGGTTCTTACCTTTCAATTGTAAACAATGAGGCTTTTAATTTTGAAACTGCAAAAACCAAAGCGTGTGAAGTTATTGCTGAATCATCTGAGGATGGTAAGACTGTTACTGGTTTGAAAAGAGGTTCAAAAGCAAATAATGCTGATGTTGCAGGTAAAGCAGGTAAAGTTGCTCTTTTCCAGAACAATGCAGCAGCTGAAACTATCACAGCAGGTGGTGTAATTATCACTGAGAGCGGTTGTATTTGCAAAGTTAATTCTATTGACAACACAGCAGATGGAGATGCTACTGTAAAAGCAGTTACCATCAAAAACGGTGGCTCTTTGAAAGTTGACGTTAGTGGTTTTACTTTCTCTAAATAATTTTAGGCAAAGTTTTTAAACACAAACAATATTAAAAAAGTCCGTAGTGAAAACTGCGGACTTTTTTGTTGTTTTAAAAAGATTGGTTATATTTGCGCAGAGTTGGAAAAAAAATAAAAATGATTGATTATGACAGCAACAACATTAGAAATAAGGAAGAAAATAGACAAGCGGATAGCAACTTTATCGCCTGAACAACTTTATGGGTTATTATTTTTATTGGATTCGTTTATTACGGTTCCTCCTGTTTCTCCTCAGGAAAATGTGTCTCTCAAGTCTGACAAAGGTCTACCGCCCCGAAATCCGAAGTATGGCGGTCGCAGAATTTCGGATGAAATAGCGGCTATGTTTTTGACAGGACCGGAAAATCACGATACAGACGAAGAGGTTGATGAAAAAATATGGGAATACATCAAAGAAAAATACAAATGAAAACTCCGTTCAAAGATTTTGAGGATGCTATGCAGTATTTTTCTGCCGTCAGCGAGGGTTGTGATGTCATCATCACCCGCAACAAGAAAGATTTTTTGGAGTCAAAAATTCCGGTTTTGGAGCCGCAAGAGTTTTTGGACAGTTTTTATGGAGAATCATCATTCGCTCATCTTTGTATATACGATGTATTTTCTCATAAAAAAGTTGAAGAAAAACACAATTATTTGTGCTACGATATTGCTTAAAAACAGATTGATACCGCAGTAATCTTTCAGCAAAACCGTTATCGCCGCATTTATTGCGAGCCCTAACGCGCCTATCAGCGTAAAAACTATAAACCGCGAAATATTTCCCGTCTTTTGTTTTTTGTGAAAAACCCAAATCGTCGAAAAAACAAAATTCGCAATTCCAGAAATCATCGAAGCCGCAACGGTGCTGATTGTTGTCAAAAGTTTGTCCTGACTCTCGTTTGTCTGAGCGAAAATCACGTAATAAAACAGCCACAAAACCGCCATGTTAATCCCGATTCGCGTTGCCTCTACAATGATGTTCCGGATTAACTGAATGGTGTTACTTTCCGTTTTGCCGATAAAAATTTCTCTGATTGTCATGATATTTTTGATGACAAAATTATAAAAAAATCCGAAAAAAAGTATAATTTTGCAGGCGGAAAATTTTTATGAAAAGAATTTTGATAACTGGCGGAGCGGGCTTTATCGGCAGTCATCTGTGCGAAAGGCTTTTGAATGAGGGAAACGACGTTATCTGCCTTGACAATTTTTTTACCGGCTCAAAGCGGAATATTGTTCATCTTATTGACAACAAGTATTTTGAACTTGTCCGCCACGACATCATAGACCCTTTTAAGGCTGAGGTTGACGAAATTTACAATCTCGCCTGTCCCGCCTCGCCCGTTCATTATCAAATCAATCCGATTAAAACCGTCAAAACCTCCGTTATGGGTGCAATTAATATGCTCGGACTTGCCAAACGTTTGAAAGTCAAGATTTTGCAGGCTTCTACGAGTGAGGTTTACGGCGACCCTGAACTCCACCCTCAAACGGAAGACTACCGCGGAAACGTCAACTGCATAGGGCCGAGGGCTTGTTATGACGAGGGCAAACGTCTTGCGGAAACACTTTTTACGAGTTATAACCGTCAAAACGGCGTGAAAATCAAGATTATACGGATTTTCAACACTTACGGCCCGCGTATGAACCCTCATGACGGAAGAGTGGTCAGCAATTTTATTGTTCAGGCGTTAACCAATTCTGACATAACGGTTTACGGCGACGGATGCCAGACGAGAAGTTTTCAGTACGTTGACGATTTAATCTGCGCCATGGAAAAAATGATGATTACGGACGACTGTTTTACAGGGCCTGTCAACATCGGCAACCCTGAGGAAGTTTCTGTTAAGGAGTTGGCTGAAAAAATCATAGATTTTACCGGCTCAAAATCCAAAATCATTTACAAGCCTTTGCCGGCGGACGACCCCGTAAGGCGCAGACCCGACATCTCGCTCGCAAAAGAAAAACTTTCGTGGCAGCCAAAAGTCGGAATCCACGAAGGTCTTAAAAAAACAATCGCTTATTTTGAAGAATTATTAAAATCAGAAAATATATGAACAACGCAATTTTACTTTTGCACTGTCCCGACAAGCCGGGACTTATTTCCGAACTGACCAATTTTATTACTGTCAACAACGGAAACATCATTTATCTTGACCAGTACGTAGACCATACGGAAGAACAGTTTTTTATGCGTATGGAATGGGAATTGGATAAATTTTTGATACCTCAGGAAAAAATTTCAGAATATTTCAATACATTATACGCTGCAAAACATCAAATGCAGTTTACTATTTTTTTCCGTGAGCAAAAGCCGAGAATGGCACTTTTTGTCTCCAAAATGTCGCATTGTTTTTATGACATTATGGCGCGTTACATTGCCGGCGAATGGGACGTTGAAATTCCGCTTATAGTTTCCAACCATGAGGATTTGCGCCCTGCCGCCGAAAGATTCGGCATTCCGTACCATGTTTTCCCGATAACAAAGGACAACAAAGCCGAACTCGAACCCAAGGAAATGGAACTCCTGAAACAAAACAACATCGATTTTATCGTTTTGGCGCGTTACATGCAAATCATTTCCGAGGATATGATTAACGCTTATCCGCAGAGAATCATCAACATACATCATTCGTTTTTGCCGGCTTTCATCGGAGCAAAACCTTATCATCAGGCTTATACGCGCGGCGTAAAACTTATCGGCGCAACCTCTCACTACGTTACGACCGAACTTGACGCAGGTCCGATTATCGAGCAGGACGTCGTAAGAATTTCGCATAAGGACACGATTCAGGACTTGATTAACAAGGGAAAGGATTTGGAAAAAATCGTGCTTTCACACGCCGTTCAAAAACATATCGAACACAAAATTTTGGCGTTTAAGAACAAGACGGTGATTTTTAATTAAGTCGTGTGAAAAACAAAAAACACATACAGTCTGTTGCGGTTGTGGTTGCCTCGGTGTTGCTGCTCGTTTTGCTGTGGCCGAAAAATCCGTTTGAAGTGCCTTATTCAATGATTGTTACGGATTCTTCGGGGGTGCTGCTTTCTGCGCATATTGCAAAAGACGGACAGTGGCGTTTTGCCGAATCCGACAGCGTGCCGTACAAGTTTCAAAAGTGCATTGTCTGCTGTGAGGACAAGCGTTTTTTTCTTCATCCGGGCGTTGACTTTATTTCGCTTCTCCGTGCCGCTTATCAGGACATAAAACAGCGTAAAATCGTCAGCGGAGGCAGCACGATAACCATGCAGACAATTCGTCTGAGCAGGGGAGAGGACAGGACTTTCGTCGAAAAATTCATCGAGGTTTTTCTTGCGTTAAGGCTTGAACTGGGATTTTCAAAAGACGAAATCCTGAAAATGTATGCCTCTCACGCGCCTTTTGGCGGTAACACTGTCGGGCTTGAAACCGCAGCGCAGAGATATTTCGGACGTCCGGCTTACACGCTTTCCTGGGCTGAGGCGGCGATGTTAGCGGTTTTGCCTAATAATCCCGCGTTAATCCACCTTTCAAGAAACAGAGAAAAACTTCTAAAAAAACGTAATTCTCTGTTGGACAAACTGTTGGAAGAAGGCATTATTGACGGGGAAACCTGCGAACTTTCAAAAGACGAGCCGATTCCCGAAAAGCCGTCGCCGTATCCCGAACTTGCGCCGCACCTTTTAACGCGGATTTCCAAAGACAAAAACAACTCGTCAAACATTGTTAAAACTACCTTGGACTATAAACTTCAACGTCAGGTGATTAACATTTTGGACAGACACGTCAAAACGCTCAGAATTTCGGGCATCAACAACGGGGCTGTTTTGGTTTTGGACGTTAAGACCGGCAACGTCTTGGCATACGTCGGCAATTCAAAAGCCGTTGAAAATCAGGACGATGCCAATGATGTGGACATTATAACCTCTTACCGCAGCACGGGCAGCGTTTTAAAACCGTTTCTCTATTGCGCGATGCTCAGCGAGGGCGGACTTCTTCCGAAAACGCTTGTGCCGGATTTGCCGACCCAGATTTCGGGCTATATGCCTAAAAATTACCGTCTTACATACGACGGTGCGGTAAGTGCTGACAAGGCTTTGGCGCGGTCGCTGAACGTCCCAGCCGTAAAAATGCTGCAACAGTACGGCGGCGAAAAATTCATCTCCGTCTTAAACAAACTGCAAATCACTTCCGTCAACAAATCTGCTGATTATTACGGACTTTCGTTGATTTTGGGCGGCTGTGAGGCTTCGCTTTGGCAACTTTGCGGCGCGTATGCTTCTATGGCTCGCTGTCTTTACGGTTATGAAAAAAACGAAAACAAATACGAAGAAGGCGGATTTTTTCAGCCGAATTTTTATTACGGAAAACGGCACAAACAAGGCGTTTTGAAGGACGGAAATTTTCTTTCAGCCGGTGCCATATATTTGACTTTTAAGGCTTTGACTCAGGTTGAAAGACCGGAGGAAGAACAGTCGCACGAGATGTTTTCCTCAGACAGGGTAGTGGCTTGGAAAACCGGGACGAGTTTCGGTTTCAGGGACGCTTGGGCAATTGGCGTTACGGGAAATTATGTTGTAGGCGTTTGGACGGGAAACGCCGACGGCGAGGGCAGACCCGATTTAATCGGTATCAGAGCCTCTGCGCCGGTACTTTTTGACGTTATAAAAATCCTCCCGAAAGACCATAAAAATTTTCCTGTGCCGTATGATGATTTGGTGGAGGCTGAAATCTGCAAACACAGCGGATATTTGGCGGGTGAAAACTGCGGCGGAAAAGTCCGCGAACTGATACCGTTTCAAGGGCAAAATTCTGAGAGTTGTCCGTATTGTCATCTTGTGCATTTGGACAGAACGGGAAATTTCCGCGTAACTTCCGACAAGGTTTCGCCCGACGAGATGGTTGCGGAAAAGTGGTTTACTTTGCCGCCAGCGATGGAGTATTATTACAAAAAGCACAATCCTGACTATAAAATTTTGCCGCCGCTGAGGGACGACTGCAAAAGCGGTAATTATGATTTGCCGCTGCAAATAATTTATCCCGAACATAACGCCAAGATTTTTTTGCCGAAAGGTTTTGACGGCAAAACTCAGGCGATGGTGATGGAAGCGGCGGTGAGAAATCCTGACAAGAAAATTTATTGGAATCTTGACGAGGATTACCTCGGCATGACTATTGGAACGCATAAAATTTCAACTGTTCCTTCACCGGGAAAACACACGCTTTTGATAACCGACGAGGACGGAAATACGTACCGCAGACAGTTTGAAATAAGGGATAAATAGAATAAAAAAAGACGCACTTTTCGATGCGTCTTTTTTATTTGTCTTACAACAACCGCTTGATTGAAGGTTCAATAAATTGCGCGGTAACGGGCGGTTCAAAGCGTTCAACGGCATCACCGCTGCGGTTGATAAGAAATTTTGTGAAATTCCATTTA
>JAEEXW010000077.1 GCA_016287995.1 Bacteroidales bacterium | reverse complement strand
CATTTTTTTATATCTGATAGAGAGTTACCTCTCCATTTTCATAAACGGCAAAGCCTTTCGGCGAATTTTCTTTTGTAAACGACGTTGAACCCGGATTGCAGATAATTCTACCTTTACAGTCCTTCGTAAGACTTTGAATGTGAGTGTGTCCATAAAAAAACACATCAAAATTTTCAGGCATTTTTCCCTCCGGCGAATAAATGTGTCCGTGGGTTGCAAAAATGATTTTGCCGCCCTCAGCAATAAGGCTGTAATCCGACATAGTCGGGAAATTCAAGACCATTTGACAAACCTCAGCCTCACAATTACCTCTACAACTGATGATTTTATCGGAAAGCGGATTCAAGATTTCGCAAACTTTTTTGTTGTCGTAACCCTCCGGCAGAGGATTGCGCGGTCCGTGATAAAGTATGTCGCCCAGACAGATTATTTTATCGCATTTCATTTCATAAAAATGCGACAAAGCCCTTTCCAAAGCCGTTGCACTGCCGTGAATATCGGAAATAACAAAATATTTCATTACTTCTCTCCTCTTTTAACTTCCGCCGCCGTGACGTTAAGTTTGTCGTCAACCATTATCATCAACATTCTTACGCCGGCTTTATTGCCTTTTTTCCAATGTTGCGCATAGTCAAAAGTAACGTATGCCGTACCTTGTTTTAAGGCTTTGAAAACAAAAGTGTGTTTTCCGCCCGCACCTGCCATCATTTGGTTTTTGTCGGCGTTGTTGGACTTGTATTCGTCGGAAACATAACCTGCAACTGTGTTGTTTTTGATTTTGTAACCCCATGAATATCCGGTTGTTGTGTTGCCTTCCAAAACTACCGTAACCGTACTTCCGTTAGTGGAAAACGACATCGGATTGCCGCCGTTGGTAGTTGTAGCAGCCTTTTGCGGTTTGCATGAAGAAAACGTGGTAAAAACCGTTAAAACCATCAAAATTAACGTTATTAAATTTTTTTTCATATTGTGATTATTTTAAAATTTCTGCAATTTTCTTTTCCAATTCTTCGCCCCTGAGATTTTTTGCGACGATTTTTCCGTTGGAATCTATCAGCAAAGTTGACGGAATGCTTTGAATGTTGTATGTCTGGGCGGCTTTTGACTGCCAGCCTTTGAGGTCTGAAACCTGAATCCAGTTCATGCCGAGTCTCTGGACGGCGGTTTGCCAGTTGAGTTGGTTTTCGTCCAAAGACACGCCGTAAATCTCCAAACCTTTTGAGTGATAAGCGGCGTAAACCTTTCTGACGTTCGGCATTTCGGCTATACATGGTCTGCACCATGAAGCCCAAAAGTCCACCAAAACGAGTTTGTTTTCTTTTACGACAGAGGAAAGGCGTTTCATGTTGCCGCTCATATCCACCAAGGCAATTTCCTTAAAATCCTTTCCGACAGAGGTTTCTTCTTCTGCCTTAAACCTTTGCGCCAAGGTCTGGTAATAAGGGTCTGACGGCGATTTTTTCTTCATTTGCTCCATGATTTTGTTCAGGTCGCTTTCTGAAAGTTTGGAATAATGCTGCCAGAGCAAAAAGCCGCTGATGTTTGAGGGAATGTTGCCCGAAATCACTTTTGCATACTCGGAATAAGTTGAATAAGTGATTGAGTCAATCTTCTGTTTTGCGCTGAGTCTCTGCTGTATGCTGAGTGTGCTGTCAGAGAGTTGCGACCACATCTGCTCAATTTTTTTTGTCTGAGCCTGCTCGTAATCGCTGAGTTTGAACCAGACTTCGTTTGACTTGGAGTTCGGGATTTCGATGCTGTTGTTTTTGAAACTGACAGTAAGGGTTACTCCCGGTTCGATTATAAAATCCGTAGCGGCAACAGGCATTTTGTTTTCTATGACAAGCAGAGCCCTGAGAGACGTTACGTTGACAGTTTCTTTCAGCGTAAATTTGCCGTTTTTCACGAGACACGAATCCACGGGGACAAGTCCGCCGCTTGCTATTGAAGCCAAATAGACAGAGTCGCCGTCTTTGAAAGGACAAGTGCCGTTTATAACGCTTGCTTTTTGGGCACTGCTTGTGCCGAGACACAAAAAAGCGGTGATAATTAATAAAATATGTTTCATTGCTTTCTATATAAAAATTTTTAAATTCTGTAAACTTTTTTTGCGTTCCAGTCTTCGTCTTGTTGAAGATTGGCGGAAAACTCAAAAACTCCGTCATCCAAAATGCGGACTTTTTCTTCGCCGATAAAAAAACGCGCTTTTTCTATCCATTTATCATTTTTTTCGTCCAATTCAAAAAGTCTTCCGCCGATATGGGCAAAAAGTTTTTCTCCTTTAAAATCAAACAGTTGCGGGTATTCGTAACTGTAATAATCAAGCATTGAAACAGTAAAGCCGTCTTCTGGGACAAAATTTCCGTTTTCAATGTCCTTAACTTTTAGCACCGCTCTCTGATAAACGATATAAAGGTCTGACTTGTAAAGTTTTAACGAGCATACAAAATCCTCCGGCACTTTTTCCAAAGGTATTCCGTCATAAAAAACGGCGGTTTTGTTTTCTTCAAAAAAGCCAGCGCAAACGGTATGCCCGTTAAAGGTATCAAAACAATACTTTTCCACTTTTCTAAACGGTTTTTGGCAGTTCATCACCGCTGGTTTCCATCAGTTGGAAAATTGCTGGCGGCAAAGTGTCAATTTTTACAGGTCTGCCATTCATTGTTACTGCGCATGTTATCAAACCGTTGAGAACCAATTTGTTGGTGTCTTTCATGTAAATATGTTCGATGAACTGAAATTTTACGTAATTGATTCTTCTTAAAGCGAGTTTTACTATAAATTCGTCGCCGCTTGTAAGCGGAGCCTTGTATTCAAGTTCTGACTTTATGACTACCGGGTTAATGCCCTGACGGTGCATTTCGGCGAAATCATTGTTTGCACTGCGCAAAAATTCATGACGCGTGTGTTCGAGATAGTTTTGATAGACAGCATTGTTGACAATGCCTTGAAGGTCGCACTCGTAATCGCGAACCTTAAATTCAAGTTCAAAAATGTAATTATAAAGTTCTTGTTTCATAGTTTTTAAAATTTTTAAGCAAAAATAATCAATTTTTTTGATACTGATATAATAAAATTTATTAATTTTGCCATCGCGTATAAAAAAAAATTGAATGACACCGAATATAAAACCGACAGAAACAATATCGGAACAGAAACTTACCGCATGGTATTCCAAGGCGGAAAAATGGGAAGACAGATTTGCCGACCTTTACAGTACGCTGCTTAAAGATTATAAATCGCCGATGTTGGAGATAAACTGCGGAACAGGAAAAATACTGACAATGCTTCATAATTCCGGCATTTATTGTGATGGTTTGGAGGCTTCTGCCGAGCAACTTGATGTCTGCAACCAAAAACTTGTTGAAGAAGGTTGGCAAGCGCAGTTGTTTAATGCAGATTTTTCGGAGTTTACGTTTCCTAAAAAATATAACACCGTTTTTATTCCCAACGGTTCATTCTGTATTATTGACGACTTTGACAAAGCGGTTCACTGCCTGGAAAATGTCGCCTCCGCACTTGAAAACGGCGGAACCCTTATTTTGGATATTTTTGTGCCGTGGAAACGGATTATGTCCAGCGACAACAAAGTCTGGAAGGTCGGCGGTACGGAATACAACGAAGAAACCGGCGAAGAGTTCGTTTTTTCTTATTTTGACGACTTCGATTTGTCTGCCCAAATAAGAACCATACATTCCAAATATGAGATTTTTGTCGGCGGAGAACTTACTTCCGTCCGTTTTGATGTCAGCAAAACGCACTGGTACGGCGACAACGAGTTTGTAATGATGCTGGAAAAAGCAGGTTTCGGAAACATTTCTTTCCGCAAAATCTTTGAAAATTCTCCCGACGATTATTCAACGCTGTTTATCGCCTCAAAACTTCAATAAGTTTTTTAGTATCTTACGATATAATTTTTCCCCGTCAGAGTCTTGTCAAAAAAAACAATGCCCATTCTTAGTGTTTCTATTGACACAGAAATTGCGGCTGAGTTTTTTATTTCTTTCCATACGGAGGACATCTCTTTCGACCAATTTATATCGTCAAAAACCGCAACTGTCTCTTTTTTAGCATATTGTGCAATCAGAGAAAAATACTTTTCAGTAGCCTCTTTGGTGTGATTACCGTCAACGTAGATTAATTCGATGTCGGGATTTTCTTTTAAAATCTTCTCCAAACAGTCGTCAAAACAGGCATTTACGCACTCAATGTTTTTAAGACCGAGCCTTGAAAAATTCTTTTCTGCAAACTTGGAAGTCTCTTTTGAAGCCTCAACCGTTATAACCTTTGACGAGGGACAACCCGCTGACAGATAGAGCGTTCCTATGCCGATTGAAGTTCCAAGTTCAAGTATTTTCTTAGGTTTTAAATAGCGGCTCATGCGCTGCAACAGCCGTCCGTATTTACCAAAGGAAGAACTGTAACGCGCAATTTTGGCGATTTTTTTCTCTTTCAAGGTCTTGCCGTCGCCTTTTGCGCCGATTGAAAGCACGCTGATTTTTTCTTCGGATTTGATAAAATTCTGCCGCGAATTTTCCGCTAAAGAATAATCAACACCGCCTTTAAAAAAAATTGCGTCTTTGAAAAAATTAAAAATATTCGGGGAATGGACACGGTGTCCGTTCCAATGCCCCGAATATATAAAGTGTCTTATCGTGAAAAGTATGTCCATTATCTTACAATCGTAGCAGCCCTGTCAGGTCCTACTGAAATCATTTTAATCGGAACTTTAACAAAGTTGGAGATAAATGCCAAATAGTCAACAAGTTCCTTCGGAAGTTCTTTTTCGGTTTTTGCGCCTGAAATGTCGGTTTTCCAACCTTTGAACTCTTTGTAAATCGGTTTTGCCTCCTCAGAACTGTCAAAAGGCATTGACATTGTTTGTTTGCCGTTAATCTCGTAAGCAACACACGCTTTTATGGTGTCAAAACCGTTCATAACGTCGCTCTTTGTAACGATAAGTTGCGTAACGCCGTTTATCATGCAAGAATATTTGAGTTCCACGAGGTCAAGCCAGCCCGTTCTGCGCGGTCTTCCGGTAGTTGCTCCGAACTCGCCACCTTTTGAACGCAATTCTTCGCCCGTAGCGTCAAACAGTTCCGTCGGGAAAGGTCCCGCTCCTACCCTTGTGCAGTACGCTTTGAAAATACCGTAAACCTCGCCGATTTTTTGAGGTGCAACGCCCATTCCCGTACATGCACCGGCGCAAATCGTGTTTGAACTCGTTACAAAAGGATATGTTCCAAAGTCGATGTCAAGCATCGTGCCTTGTGCGCCTTCCGCCAAAACTGATTTGTTTTCGTCGAGTTTTTCGTTGATAAACATCTCTGAATCAACAAATTCAAACTGTTTCAAACATTCAATGCCTTCAAACCAACCTTTGGTAAACTCTTCCAAAGAAAAATCCTTAAAACCGAGACTTTCGATTTCGCGCAAATGTCTTGCCGTCAAAGCGTCGAATCTTTTCTTAAATTCAGGCGAGAGAATGTCGCCGACTCTTAAACCGTTTCTTGAAATTTTGTCGGTATAAGCAGGTCCGATACCTTTTAATGTGCTGCCGATTTTGGATTTTCCCTTTGCTGCCTCGTTTGCCGCGTCAAGAATTCGGTGGGTCGGAAGAATGAGGTTTGCGCGTTTTGCAATTTTAAGGCATTTGGTGATTTCGGGGTTTTCTTTTGCGATTTCGTCAATTTCGCTTTTGAAAATTCCGGGGTCAAGAACAACGCCGTTGCCGATAACGTTGATTGCTCCGTTTGTGAAAATTCCCGAAGGAACGGTGTGGAGAACGAATTTTTTGCCCGAAAATTTCAAAGTATGTCCCGCGTTAGGACCGCCTTGAAACCTTGTTACAATGTTGTATTTCGGGGCAAGCACGTCAACGATTTTGCCTTTTCCTTCATCGCCCCATTGAAGGCCTAATAATACGTCTATTTTCATTTTATATAAAAGTTTTTTTTAAAATTCCGTTGTAAATTTAGTGATAATTATCGGTTCAAAGAAATTTTTTTGGAACTTTTTCCTTTTTTACTTTATTCTGACGTAATAAACGATGACCGAATGAGGCGGAATTTTGTCCAAATCGCCTATCAGTCCTTTCGCGTAATGCGGCGGCAGAATAAGAACTAAACTGTCGTTGTGACAGAATTTTCCGAAAGTGTGGTTGAGTCCCGCGTCCATTTCGCCGGAGGGGTAAACCATCTGTTTTTCGTCGTCGTAACAAACAGTTCCGTCCAAAAGTTCAATCCTGTAATGCATTGAAAATTCGGGGTTTAAAGACAGACTGTCTTTGCCGTCGGAAGAAAAGACCATGTATTTTAATCCGCCTTCGCCCTCCGCAGCCTTCCAACCGCGCCGCTTTATATAATTAGCGATTCTCTCGGCATCTTCTTTGACCAAGTACTTGTTTGCGGTGATTATGTTTTTGTTCCATATACTGTATTTTGTACCGCTTTCTTCCGTTTTGGGACTTGAACACGCTGACCACAAAACCGCCGTCAAAAAAAGGTAAAAAAATTTCTTCATCATTATTGCAATTCTTTTGTAACTTTCGGCATGAGCGACACAAAACGGCTGACAACCTCTTCCAAAGATTTGTAACTTTTGCCGCCCGCCGCGTTGTCGTGTCCGCCGCCGTTGAAATATTTTTCAGCAATCGTGTTGACTTTAAAACCGCCTTTTGAGCGGAAAGAACACCTTATAATACCGTCTCTTTCCATAAAAAACGCCGAAAATTTCACGTTTTCTATCGAAAGCGGCAGGTTGACAAAGCCTTCCGTGTCGCCGACCTTGTAGCCGAATTTTTCAGCCTCGGCAAGCGAAAGCGAAATGTACGCCGTATGATATTCGGGAAAAACTTTCATCTTGTTGCTCAAAACATAACCTTCCAAGCGCATACGCCCCTCGGTGTACGAATCGTAAATATGATGAATTATTTCCGAACGGTCGAAGTCCATGACGGCGAGTTCAGATGCCACCTGAAACGTCCTCTGTCCCGTGCAGTTGAACTGAAAACAGCCCGTATCGGTTACCAAACCCGTAAAAATGCAGCGTGCCGCCTCAATGTTGATGTTAATGCCGCATTCCTTGCAAAACGTGTAGACGAGTTCGCAGGTTGCAGCCGCCTCTGGAAAAGAAAAATAAACCTCGCACAAACCTTCTTGCGGCTGAGGATGGTGGTCAATCATGATTTTTTTTGCGGGGCTTTCCTCCAAAAACTTCTGCATTTTGTCCACGCGGGAAGCATTGTTGAAGTCAAGCAGAAAAATCAAATCCGCTTCTTTTATAAGGTTTTCGTATGAAGGGTTCCAAATCAAAATTTCATTGCACGAGGGCATCCATTTAAAAGTGTCGGGAATGTTGTTCGGCAGAATTATTTTACATTCCTTCTCTGACTTAAAAATGTTGTAAAGTGCAAGCGTAGAGCCTAATGCGTCGCCGTCGGGATTCAAATGAGCCGTCAAAACGATTTTTTTAGCCTCCGAAATCAGTTGTTTTGCTTTGTCAATTGAAATTTTATTAAATATTTCCATTATAAAAAGTTTTGTTTTGCGTAAAATTTTTTGTAATTTTGCCGCGGTTTTTTGAAACTGCAAATTTAATCAAATAATTTAAAAATATACAAAAAAATGACAGGAAAACATACATTGATGTTGATAAAACCGAATGCTGTAAAGAACGGTTTTGCGCATGAGATTTTTTTGATGGTTCACAACCACGGTTTTAAAATTTTGGCTCAGAAGAAGTTACAACTTTCTGAAAGAGAAGCGCAGGCTTTTTACCGTGTACATGCCGGCAAACCGTTTTTCCAGGGTTTGGTAGAGTTTATGACCTCAGGTCCGATTTATGCGGCAGTTTTGGAGAAAGAAAACGCAGTTACCGAGTGGCGTACTTTGATGGGCGCAACCGACCCTGCAAAGGCTGCGGAAGGCACTGTAAGAAAGAAATATGCTGAAAGCGTACAGCACAACGCTGTTCACGGAAGCGATTCTGACGAAAACGCTTTGAACGAGATTTTCTTCTTCTTCTCGGCACGCGAGATTGTAAATGCCGGCGGCGACATTTACCAACTCCACGACATCTTGAAAAACGAACAATAGTTTTTTATCAGATTTTTTTATAAAAAGCCCCGAAATTACCGGGGCTTTTTTGTTTGGATTAACGGAAAAAGTTGTATATTTGCGGCAAAAAAAATGTTCAAAAAAACTTTAACATTTATATTTAAAATCCTGATATTCATACCGTTGTTGTCGGGATTGATTTTTTTTACGTTTCCTTTCGGATATGCGCAGGACATTTCGTTTTCTCCTAACGGCGATTCGGCAATCCACAACCGCTGGGTGGATTCGGTTTTTGCAAAGATGACCGACGACGAAAAACTCGGACAACTTTTTATGGCTGAGGTTTCAAGCAAATGGACAGAGACCGACAACCGTTTTTTAAACGTTGAAAACCTTGTCAGGGATTATCATATCGGCGGCGTTATTTTCTTTTACGGTGGTCCGGTAAGACAGGCGCAGTTGACAAACAGACTTCAATCAGCGGCAAAAATTCCGCTTATGATTGCTCAGGACGGCGAATGGGGACTTGCAATGCGGCTTGATTCCACCGTTGTCTATCCGCGGAACCTTTGTTTGGGCGCAATAAAAAACAATGAACTGATTTACGAATTGGGACGCGAAATCGGCCGTCAGTGCAACCGTCTCGGCGTTAACATCGACTTTATGCCGTGCGTTGACATTTACGACAACCCTTCAAACACCGTTATCGCAAACCGTTCTTTCGGCTCAAATATTATAAACGTTGCTCAGAAAGCCTCCTCTATTGTTGCGGGAATGACTGATTATAAGATACTTACAACAGCAAAACATTTTCCCGGACACGGCAACACAAACGTTGATTCACATGAAGCATTGCCGCTTATTTCAGACAGCAGGGAGCGCATAGACTCGTCGGCTCTTTATCCGTTTAAATATCTGATTAACAACAATATAGGCGGTGTTATGGTAGGACATCTTTTTATTCCTGCCTTTGACGACGGCGACGAAAAAACTCCGTCAAGCATTTCAAAAAACATTATCGGCGAACTGTTGATTAAGAAGTTGAATTTCAACGGTTTGGTATTTACAGACGCTTTGCAGATGAAGGGCGTTTCTGCAAATTATGCTTCCGGCGAACTTGAAGTAAGGGCTTTTGAAGCGGGAGTTGATGTGTTTTTGATGCCCTCCGACTGCAAAAAATCGTTTCAGGCTATGAAAGAGGCTTTGAAATCGGGACGCATCTCGCAGGCTGAGGTTGACCGCCGCTGCAAAAAAGTCTTACTCGCCAAAAAACGCATGGGCTTGAACCGCTTTTCAAACGTCAAAACGTATAATCTGTACAATGATTTGAACTCAGGCTCGGCAAAATTATTAGCAAAAACCATGTACGAAAACGCCGTTACGCTTATAAAAAACGATTTGTCGGTATTGCCGGTAAGGAATTTGCCGGAGAAAAACGTGGCGGTTGTATCAGTTTCAAAAGACGGCGTTTTAACGGATTTTGAAAGGCGTTTTCAGCATTTTGCGGACGTAAAATTATTCACGGTTTCAAAAAACGCCGACAATAAAACTTTTGACACTCTGATAAACAAATTGCAGGATTTTGACATGGTTGTAGTCGGAATGCATGACGTTAACTCGTATCCAAAAAATTTTGGCTTGACTGACAACGCCGTTGCTTTTGTCGAAAAACTGTCGGAAAATCAAACAGTTGTCTTGGATTTGTTTTGTTCGCCGCTTGCCGTTGGCAAATTTCAAAATTATAAAAACATTTCTTCAATCATTATTTCGTATGACGACACAGACATCTCGAAAACTGTTTCGGCGGAAATGATTACCGGTGCGCTGCCGTTTTTGGGAAAACTGCCCGTAGATGTTAACGAAGATTTCAAAGAAGGGCTTTCGATTGTTACAGAAAGTTTCAGATTATAAAAAAAGAGGTTGTCTTGGATTGCAGGCGGCTCG